>JALZAH010000553.1 GCA_030948425.1 Actinomycetota bacterium | reverse complement strand
GTAGGCCTGGCGCTGGCGGTTCGTGCGCAGGTCGGCCGATTCGGCCAGCAACAGCCGCTCGTCGAGATTGCCGTGGTCGGCCGTGCCCGGTCCCAACACCGAGCCCAGGCCGTCGAGACGAACCCGGGCGCTGCGAAGGTCGCCGGCCATGTCGGCGAGCCCGCCGGTGCCAACCGGGGCCGCCCGCCGGATCAGCGTCCGGCCCGTATCGCCCTTCGCCGGCGTCACCCCGGTGAAAAGTGTGTCGAGCGAGATCGTCTCGACGATGGGGTTCTGGTTCAGGCCGGCGATGGCCGCCTCCAGGACCTGGCGGTCGACCCGCCACGTCGGGGGAGCCATGGCCACCACACCGCGGCGGTCGCCGCCCGGTTGGTCGAGGTAGATGACGGTCAGGTCGGCCAGCAGGTGGTTGGCGGCCAGGGCGGGGGCGATCCGGTTGTCGAAGTAACCCGACAGACCGGCGTCGGTCACCACGGCCGGCACCTCATGCTCTCCACCGGAGACGACGAAGGGCTGGGTGACGGTGAACTTCTGGACCGCGTCGGGCTTGAGGTCGGTGTCGCTGGTGACGACCCGGTCGATCCCACGCTGGCCCAACATGGCGATTGACGCGTCGTCGAGGGGGCCCTGGGCGAGCCAGGTGTGGGCATCGGGGCGCACACGGAGCGTGTCGGCGACGGTGTCGGTCCCTCGGACGATCTGGGTGGTGACCTCACTGCCCAGGCCGCCGGCGAGGAGAGCAGGCAGGCTGGTGGGGACGTAGGTACCGGCCAGAACGGTGGCGGTCGTGGCCCGTTGCTGGAGGCCTCTGAGCGCGGCGACGGCCTTGTCGTCGGCACTCGCCGCGAGCGTCGCCAGGGTTTCGGGGGTGGGAGCGAGGGTCAGAGGCGTGCTACCCGTGGCATCCAGGCTCGAGCTCAGCGCGGCCAGGTCGTCGATGCCCTGGAGCCGCCGGCCACCAGTCGGGGGAAGGCCGGCAGATGCGTGCACGGGCAGCACGAGGGCCATGCCCAGCTTCGCCCCGGTGTGCTGGCCGGGGAGGTAGACGAGATGAGTCGTGAAGTGTTGCAGCACCCGCTCGCTGGTGCGCTCGCGCAGCGCCACCCGAACCGGGAAGACGCCATCCTCCTTGCCGAGGGAGAGCCGGTCGGCAAGATGCAGGTTCACGGTGACATCGCCGGCGGCGTCGGGCACCAACGACGACATGGGGAGGGTCTGGACGGGGAGAAGAGGGGCGGACGCGATCTTGTCGCCGATGGTCAGGGCGAACTCGGAGCGGGTGGCCACCGCCGGGTAGATGGTGACCGCCACCTCCGGGTCGGTGCGTCCCGACGGGCGATCGACATGCAGTCGCAGGCTGAAGTCACCCGACGCCCCCACCCACGGCGTCTGGTAGGAGAGGGTCAGGCCGCCGTCGGTCGACGTCGCCGCCGGCTGGGTCGCGGCTGCGGCCACCCCGCTTGCCCCCCGGTCGGTGCCCGTCACCGATAGCGCCACGACCGCCGAGAGACCGACCGCCGCCAGCACCCGGCCGACCCGGCCGGCGACGCGCGAGATCGGGTGGGTCACCCCAGTTCCCGGCGAAGGACGACGAGATCGGAGGACTGGCTCCGAAAACCGAGACCCTCGTAGAGGGAGAACGCCGCGGTGTTGGCGATCTGGGTGTTGACCACGGCGCGGGTCGTGCCTTTTCGCCGCAGCCACTGCAGCCCGTCGAGGGCGAGGGCTCGGCCCAGCCCCCGGCGCTGGTGGGCAGGGTCGACGGCGAGGCGTTGGAGATAGCCGTCGGTACCGGCCCGACCGGTGATGGCGTAGCCGGCTACTCGCCCGCCGACGGCGGCCACCCGGAAGCGGGCGACGGGGGTGGCGGCCAGAGCCTGATCGAGGCCCCATTCGTCGAGGCGCCAGAAGGGCGAGAAGGTGGCACCATCGATCCGGAGAACGCCGGCGCGGTCCGTCCGCCTCGCCTTGCGGACGACTCGTTCCGGTGGCCTCGTCACCTGGTCGAGGTTGTGGACCAGGAGGCGCAACCGTTCCTGGTCCCGGAACCCGGCCCCGTAGAACGGCTGACGCTCCGATGCCGACAGGGCGGCGGTGATGACGCTCGTGTAGCCCCGGGCCGAGAGCTCGCCCAGGCAGCTCTGGATGAACCCGGCCGATGGCGGAGGGGCATCGGAGATGGGAGCGAGGTAGGCGACCCGACCGTCGCCTCGCCACGGCCCCGTCCGGACCCGCTCCCGTCCCGACGACAACACGTCGGTCCTCGTTTTCGCTCGGGACGTCACCTCCGAAGAGGATACCGAGAGCCACGTCGCCCCGACAGGCACGCAGGACTACGGGTGCGTTTGCCCTCGCCCAGTGGGGCGCACTTTCGCTTCCGGCGGCCGTTCGTCAGGAGAAGGCCGCCACCAGCCCGGCCACGGCTGCGGCGGCGACCAGGATGGGCACTGCGAGCAGGGCGAGAGCCGTCAAGGCCCAGAACGTCGGGGTCACGAGCTGGGCCACCGTCGCCCAGGAGCCCACGACGTCGCCGTAGTCGCGAGCCAGCCCCCGAAGTGTGCGTGCCCTGGCCAACCGTCCTGGCGACACCTGGAAGTCCGTGTCGGCCTTGCGTTCGGTGGATGGCTCGGGCGGCGCGGTGCCCATGAGCCCTGCCCCTCGCCTCGTTGCCACACCGCCCAGCTTGGCGGGAAGCTTCACGAGGGCGAGGAGGCAGAGGCGGACGTAGAGCAACCAGCCGGTGGGGACCAGGCACAAGGCCAGCACCACGAGGGATGCCGCCGTGACCCGGCGCCCAGCGGTGGACCACCACAGCACTGCGCCACCGGCCGCGCCGACGGCCGCAGCAGCCGTGGCCAGCCGAGCGAGGCTCCGGGTTACGCCGTCGACCCGCACCACTACGGCGCCGAGCTTGGCCAGGCGCGTGTCGGGGTCGGGAACGTGTCTCATGGGCCCGTTGGCGAGGAGACGCATGGGGAGGCGGCCAGAATGGCGCCGTGCGCGTGCTGTGCGAGAGCCATCCGGCGCTTGCCTCCCACGACGCCGGAATGGCCGCGGCGGGGGAGCGGGTCGTGGTCGTCGACTGGGACGCCCACCACGGCAACGGCACCGAGGACGCCTTCTGGAACGACCCCCGGGTGCTCTACGTCTCGATGCATCAATGGCCCCTGTACCCAGGCACCGGCCGGCTTACCGAAACGGGCGAAGGCCGGGGAGCAGGGCTCACGGTAAACCTCCCCTTGCCGCCCGGCGCCACCGGCGACGTGTACCGGGCGGCGTTCGACGAGGTGGTGGCCCCGGTGGCGGCCGCGTTCGATCCCGGCCGGGTGCTCGTCTCGGCGGGTTTCGACGCCCATCGGGCCTGTCCCCTCACCAATCTCGGGTGGTCGGCCGGCGACTATGCCGACCTGGGTCGTCGGTCAGTCGCGCTGGCACCTCGTGGCCGCTGCGTGGGCGCCCTGGCCGGAGTCGGCCACCGACCTGAGCCGGCTACCACGGGTGGACCGGGCCACGAGGTGGCCGCGGCCGCGGCCCGGCTCCGTGCCTGAACGGATTACCGGCTCCGTGCGTGAACGGATTACCGGCTCCGTGCCTGAACGGAATGGCGGCTCCGTGCCTGAACCGAGTCGATGGGTACCCTCGGAGCCGTGATCCCCGAACGGATGGCGCCTCTACTGGACGAAGTCCGGCCCTTGGCCGAGCGTTTCCACGCCGCGGGGCACAGGATCTACCTGGTCGGGGGCAGTGTCCGCGATGCCATCCTCGGTCGCCCGCTGGCGGAGATCGACCTCGACTTCACCACCGACGCCCGACCCGATGCCATCCAGTCGGTGGTGAGTGGTTGGGCCGACGCGGTGTGGACCCAGGGCAAG
>JALZAH010000475.1 GCA_030948425.1 Actinomycetota bacterium | reverse complement strand
TCGAACAGCTCCAGCGCATCGTCGATGGCCCTGGCTTCGAGGTACACGACGGTGGCCAGCAGCGTGGCCAGCCTGCGGGAGGAGCGATGCCGCCGCAGTGCCGGCGCCTTGCCCGCCATGCCCCAGCGGGCCAGCTCCACCACCCGCCGGTGCGGCACAGCGTCGAGATCGAGCGACCCGAGCCCGAGGGCCGCCAGCTCGGCCACCCGGTCCAGAGCCGCCACCATGGCCTTGCCGGAGACCGCCGTCGGCCCCGTGCGCAGACGCTCCAGGTCCGAGGTCCTCGCCCCGTCGGGCACCTCCAGGAGCAGCTCCAGCATCCGCGCCTGCGCCGGCGTCACCATCGCCGCCACGGTGTCCCACAACCGCTGCATGGTCGCCTCCCGGACCCGGGCCACGAGCCGGCTCAACCTGGTCATGCCCGGTAGCAGGACCCGGCGCTCCCGCAGCCAGCCCACCGCCCCTTCGAACAGGGCCCTGGGGCCCTCGCCCGTGGTCCACACCCGGTCGTCGAGCCAGTGCTCCAGCTCGTTCTCAGCGTCGGCGAAGTCCCGGTAGCCGTAGGCCTGGCTGATCTCGGCGACGTGCTCGAAGCGCGTCGGGCGCCGGCTCAGGTAGCCCTTCAGGCATGAGGCGTCGGCCGCTCCCACCTGGGCGGCGACGTAGTCGACGACCTCGGTCGGTACGTCGGTCGGGTCGGCCAGGAAGGTCCCCAGGAACCGCACGTGCCCAGCTGCAACGCGAAGCCGACGCGGTTTCGGTCTCCCCGGCGCTTGTCGACCAGGCGCCTGTCGACGTCGTCGAGGAAGAAGAACCGCTCCAGCTCTGCCCTCGACGGTGGTCCTACGAAGCGGCCGTAGATCGCCTCAGCCGCGGCTGGGAGCTCGGCGACCACGGCCAGCCACCGTAGGCGGCGAGGCTCTTAGCGTGACTTTCCGCGCAGATGTTCCTCACGGGCCGGAGCTGGATCACGCCGACGAGTGCGCCGGTCCCGGTGGCGACCACGTCTCGGACGCCTCGGTTCGCAGCGGCATTGATCTCGTCCACCCCGTGGGCCAGGCGACGCTGTCGAACCGGGTCGTTCGGATGACCAGCCAGGTACCGGAGGCGCCCGATGATCACCTTGGCGACGAACAGCGCCGCCTTGGACGAGCCGTGCCGGGGACGCACGCGGCCGCCGGAGCGGAAGATGACCCGACGCATGCCCTGTCGGATCAGGGTTGCTCGTTCGGCGGAGCGCTCCAACAGGTCGTCGAGCCCAGCCACGATCCGGTCGGCGATCCATCTCGCCGCCCGGGCAGCAAGGTCCTTGAGCACCAGGCCCAGGAGGGCCATGAGAAGCAGCACTACGAACGTCAGGCCGGTGGGCGTCCGCACCGTGAACACCTGGTTCAACACCTGCGTCCCTCCCGGTCTCGATGCCGGTCCTGTTGACCGGGTTCTCGAATTCTTTCGGAAGCATATCGACCGGTCGACAAAATGCAAGTAGAAGAGTCAAGATTCTTCCCAGCTTAGCGAAAGATGCTGCTCAGGGGGTCGCTGAGTGCTGCTGACCCCTCGGAGGTAAGAGTCGTTATGCTGAAGGGGGGTTGACACATCGACCGGTCGGCATTAGGTGTTTAGTCGTCGGACTCGGAGGCGCCGGTAGGCGTCGTTCCCTTCTGACGCCCGCGTACTCACCATGAACGAAACGAAAACGGGAGCCGAATGTGACAAATCGAAAGCTGTTCGGAAAGTCGTTGCGGATCAGAGTCCTCGAACTCTTGGCGCTCTGCGGGTCCGAGGGCCTGCACGCCTACGCCATCGCCGAAAAGCTGAACGTGACACATGGCTCGCTCTACCCTGCGCTGGCCCGGGTCCTCGCTGCTGAAGAGGTCGAGGTGGAGGTTGACCACGTGCTGCGCCACGGCCAGACCTCGAAGCGGTACATCATCACGAGTGAGGGTCTGAAGGCGGCACGGTGCTCCTATGAGAAGAAGCCGGCGCCAGCCAAGCGCAGCGCGCACGCCCGGGCCGGGGGTTCGAGGGGCATGAGGCCAGAGCCGATCTGATCGTCGGATGCAGGTCGGCCGGACCAACTCGCGAGA
>JALZAH010000466.1 GCA_030948425.1 Actinomycetota bacterium | reverse complement strand
TCCGACGAGGACCTGCGAGCGGCCACCCTCACCCTGCTCGACAACCCTCCCGACTACCTGGTGGCCACGACCGGCATCGGTATTCGGGCCTGGTTGGAGACGGCGTCGTCGTGGGGCCTGGTCGATCGCCTCGTCGATGCCCTTGCCGACACGTTGGTCATCGCCAGGGGGCCCAAGGCGGCCGCCGCCGTCCAGGCCGGGGGGCTCAAGGTGTGGGCCAAGTCGGCCACCGAGCGCATGGACGCCCTGGTCGCTCTGCTGCTGAACGAGCCATTGTCCGGGAAGGTGGTGGCGGTCCAGGAGTACGGGATGCCGAACCCGGAGCTCCGCGTCGCCCTCACCGACGCCGGAGCGGGGGTGGTGGAGGTTCCCGTCTACCGCTGGCGACTACCTGAAGAGACGGGACCGGCTCAGCGCCTGGTGGAGGCGGTGCTCGAGGGCCGCGTCGATGCCGTCACCTTCACCAGCGCTCCTGCCGTTCACAACCTGTTCGCCATCGCCGCCCAGACCGGGGTCGACGACGAGCTGCGCCGAGCATGTAACGACGGTGTCGTCGCCGCCTGCGTCGGACCTGTCTGTGCCGGAGGCGCCCGCGAGGAGGGCATCGAGGCCCCGCTCGTCCCTGCTGTCGGGCGTCTGGGCCTGCTCGTGCGGATACTCAGCGAGCACTTCGAGGTTCAGCGGCGTACCTACCGTGTGGACGGGGCCGAGCTGGTCGTGCAGGGCGCGGCGATCGAGGTGGGCGGAGAGCGCGCCGAGCTCACTCCCAAGGAACGTTCGGTGTTCGAGTCGCTGGTGAAGGCCACGGGAGCGGTGGTCTCCCGCGGCACCCTGTTGGCGAACGTGTGGGGCTCGGCCGACGCCGACCCCCATGTGCTCGATGCCACCATCGGTCGGCTCAGGCGACGACTGGGCCCGTGCAGCGCCGCCATCGAGACCACACCCGGCCGCGGCTACCGACTGGTGTCGGGGTGACCAGAACGGTTGTCGGCGGGGGTGCGCCACTAAGGTGATGCCATGGGTCAGCGGGTGGCTGAGGATCTCGTCCGGCCCCGCCGATTCGGACCCAAAGTGGTGATGCGGGTGGATCTGCACGGCGTGTCGATGCTCGGGCCGGGTGAGGAACGCACGATGATCCGCTGGGAGTGGGTCGAGGCCATCGAGGTCGACGGTGACGTCACCGTCCGATCGGCCACCGAGGAGGTCCGTTTCCCCAGAGGCACCTTCGGCATCGACGCCCCGGCCCTGGCCCGGCGGCTGGAGGAGGCCCGCTCGATCGACAGCCGGACCGAGGCCATCTCGGCGCTGAACGACCGGTGACGCTTCTTCGCTGGAGGTGGCTGCCGGTGGCGATCGTGGGGGCGGGCATCGGGATCGTGCTCCTCATGCTGGTCACGTCGGTGCATGCCAGCTTCGGCGACGACCCGGTGCTGCGCCTGCAGGGGTTCGACCAGCAACGGTCGTTCCTGCCCACCTCAGTCAGCTGCGGCAACGCCTTCACCAACCTCAACCGGCCCACGGGAACCCGCACCCTCTACGACGTGGCCCGCGACAACGCCTGTCACCGAAGCGGCGTTCGTCGGTTCTGGCTGGCGTTCGCCTGCGGGGGCGTCATCGTGTCGGCCGGACTCACCTTCGCCGTCGTTGGCCGCACCGAGGTCCGGACATGACCGACCCGACGGCGCTGGTGGTGATGGACAAGGTCAACAAGTCCTTCGGCGACCTGCGCGCCCTGGTCGATGTCGACCTCAGGGTCGAGCGGGGCGAGGTCTTGATGGTGATCGGTCCGTCGGGGTCGGGCAAGTCCACGCTGTGCCGCACGATCAACCGTCTGGAGCCGATCGACTCGGGCACCATCACCATCGACGGTGTGGCCCTGCCGGCCGAGGGCCGGGCCCTCGCCCGTCTCCGGGCCGACGTGGGCATGGTCTTCCAGTCGTTCAACCTGTTCGCGCACAAGACCATCCTCCAGAACGTCACCCTGGGGCCGGTCAAGGTGCGCAAGCTTGCCAAGGACAAGGCTCGGGACAAGGGTCTCGACCTCCTTCGCCGGGTCGGCATCGAAGACAAGGCCAACCGGTATCCGGCCGAGCTTTCGGGGGGACAGCAGCAGCGGGCGGCGATCGCCCGGGCCCTGGCCATGGACCCCAAAGTCATGCTCTTCGACGAGCCCACCTCGGCGCTCGACCCGGAAATGATCAAGGAAGTCCTCGACGTGATGGTCGAACTGGCAGCCGAGGGGACCACCATGATCGTGGTCAGCCACGAGATGGGCTTCGCGCGGTCCGCGGCGCGAAAGGTAGCGTTCATGGACGGAGGCCGCATCGTCGAGCTCGCATCCCCAGAACAGTTCTTCAGCCATCCCGAAAGCGATCGTGCCCGCGACTTCCTGTCGAAGATCCTGGATCATTAGGAGGAACTGATGCGTAGCCACCGCAACAACCGTTTGTGGACGATTCCGGTGCTCGTCGTCGCT
>JALZAH010000462.1 GCA_030948425.1 Actinomycetota bacterium | reverse complement strand
AGTTGACCGCCGCGGCCCGGGTGTCGGCATCGGTGACGATACGCTTCCGGCCCCGCACTCGGGCCTTGCGACCACCCCACGGTCGGCGCACGAAATGGGCGATCTTGCGTTCCACCTTCGGCCGGGTCCCCGTGTACGCCTCCTGCCAGGCCGGGTCGGCCTGGGCGGTCTTGTGGGCTTGAAGGACAGCTTCTTTCGGGTGGATCGTCACCGACCGCCCGCCCGCCGACGTCGTGCACACCTGCCGTAGCGGACAGCCACCGCAATGCTCGGCGAAATCGGCCCGGCCCGACCCGTCACGCCCGTAACGGATCTCGCCGACATGGCCGGCCGGGCACGTCACCTTCGCCGCTTGCAGGTCGACGTCGAAGTCGTCCTTGCCGAACCGGCCCTGACGTCCCCGAGCGGGAGCCACCCGGGCCTTGACATCGTCGTAGCCGGCGTCGGCCAGACGGACCAGGGTGTCGGCGCCCCCATAGGCGCAGTCGCCCATCACCGTCGGCTTGGTCTCATCATCGGCGTGGGACGCCAACAGGTCGTCGACCGCGGCCGAGTCGTGGGCGTTGGCGGCGGTCACGATCACCTCGTCGATCAACTCGGAGTCGGGGTCGACCGACAGGTGCGCCTTGTAACCGTCGAATCGGCGGTTATGGCTCTTGTGGCCGTGGCGGGCCTCCGTGTCGACCGTGGAGATCACCCGGTCGGGCGCCACCCGCCGGGCGATGCGGAACACCTTGTCGTCACCCTCATCGACGTCTTGGCCGGCCACGGTGGCCAATAGCTCCGCGGCGTCGGCCGCCGCCCCCTCCAAGCTCTCGCCCTCCAACGCCGCCAGCGCCGCCAGCGCGTCTTTGACCAACGTATCGACCAGCGCCTCGCGGGCCTCAGGGTCGTCCCAGTCACAGGGCGGTTTGCCCGGTCCCGCGTAGTCGTCATCTCGGGCCAGCACCGCACGGACCTTCGCTGCCACAGCGGTGTAGTCCCGGTCCAGCGCCCGCAGCAGCTTGCGGATGGCGGAGCGCAGCTGAGTCACCGTGTCCTGGGTGGCCACCGCGTCATAGATGGGCGTCGAGTCGAGCACCCGCACCCGGTCACCCATCACCCCCGACTCACCGGCGGCCGCCTTGGTGTCGGCGAACAGCCGCCGAGGCCGCCCCGACGCCCGCAGACGGTTCCGCAAACCGACCAGCACCGTGGGATGGAACGCCACCGCTGCCATGTCCACCCCCGCCGCCGCCTGCCAACGCAAGTCGCACTCCAAGCGATCGCACGCCTCCTGATCCGAGAGACCCTCATGGGCCTGGAGGATCATCACCGTGGCCAACACCCTCGCCGGGATCGTGGGCCGCCCCCGCTTCGAGCGCTTGTACATGTCGGCGAAGTAGCCGTGAGGGAACATCCGCTCCCCGTGATCGGCCAACAGCCGGTAGATCCCCCTCAGCCGGTCACCCAGCAACTCCGCCGGGTTCTCGAATCGCTGCCCCACCTGAGCCACACCCAAAGCCATGCCCCAAGCCTCACCGCTGGCCGCACGCCGGTGGTGGATCCTGGACGACTAAATCAGGCGTCACCTAGGATGACCCCGTGACAGCGGACCTGTCTGGTCAGCATCCCGTGTCAGGCTGACGGCAGGCGGGTAAGAGAGTCCCGGCACTCGCCGAGTCGCCTGATCGAAGCGGAGAGTACCGTGCCCCAACTGCCAGACACCGCCCTCGACCAGCCTGGAGCCACCGAGCAGGTAGCGGACTCTGACGCTGAGACCGCCGTACCGGCACCATCGGACGGCTCGACCAGCGCCGGCGCCCCAACGGACCCCATGGATGACACAGCGGGGGAACCGGATGCCGAGCCGAGCTCGGCCGGAAAGCTGGGCGCAGGTGGTCCGCCGACCGATCCGGAGACCCCGGTCACCGGCTGAGCATTCCCAGGGCCAGGGTTGTCGTCACTGCGGGCGGGAAGGACCGCCCGCCGCGACCCGAGATCTCGGCGTCGTCATCGTCTTCGCCGAGTGCCGTACACGCTGCCCGTGGGTGCGGGAAGGGGCAGAGATGAAGATCTGTTCGTCATTTGCAACGAGCCGGTACGGTGACTCCGCAATGATCGAACATCTCCCGCGCCTAATCCCCGAACCGGGACCGCGACCGCAGGGAGCCGGAAACGATCATCCCATGCGCGAGATCACCAGGAGGGCGGCGTTCGACCCGGACGGTTGGGACCGCGCCACCGCCGAGCAGGTGACCGCCCTGTTCGACGGGTTGGCGGCCGAATGGCACACCCGGTCGGCGGAGCCCCGCACAGTCCCGGTGGCCGACGCCTGGGAGCGCGGTGGACCGATGCGCACGCGTCGGTGGCTGGAAGTGGGTTCGGGTTCGGGTCTCATAACCCGATGGCTGGCCGACCGCGCCGACACGGTCGTCGCCGACGACCTGGCCATGGAGATGCTGCGATTGGCGCCGCCGGCAGCTGGTCCCCGACTCCAAGCCGATGCGTCCCGACTGCCGTTCCCTGACCGTTGCTTCGATGCGGTGTGGCTGATCAATGCCCTGTTGTTTCCTGCCGAGACTGCCCGGGTCCTGGAGCCTGGCGGAGCCGTCGTCTGGGTCAACACCTCTGGGGCGGGCACCCCCATTCACCTCTCCGCCGAGGACGTGGCCCGGGCCATGGGCTGTGGCTGGGCGGGCCCTGCGTCGGAGGCGGCGTTCGGTACCTGGACAGTGCTCCGCCAGCGCTGAGGGCTCACTCAGTGGGTAATAGAGAGGCACCACGAGCGGCCCGGAACCGGTTCGCCGGGCCCTGGAGAGCACGCCTACCTGTCATGAAGGCGTGAGCCGTCGGTCGTCACCCGGGCGGACGCCCAGGGGCCGACTCGACAACCGTCCTGATCGTCACCGAGGCGGCGCTCGCCGTGTGGGACGGGGGGCCCTCGGCCAGGTACGAGCCAAGTCTCTGGCTCTGACCGACCATGTCACGGGCCTCGATCGATCGGGGAGTTACGGGGACATTTGGACCCCCGACGTGCTGCGGCTGGGGGTGGCCCCGCTCTACCTCCGCCATGTCGACGTGTGGGACGCCATGGCGGTGCTCGGCGACGTGCTGGCCACCGGGGCTAATGATCCGCCATACATCCGGGGCAACGATGCCGTCACGTGAGTTAGTCCCGGACTCCGGGGTGGCGTTCGGCCCACGGCTCGGCCGCCTCGATCTGCGCAGCCAGGCGCACCAACACGTCCTCTCGGCCGGCCTTGGCAACGAACTGCACGCCCACGGGAAGCCCCTCCTTCGAGGTGGAGAGGGGCAGGGAGATGGCGGGTTGGCCGGTCACGTTGAACTGGGCGGTGTACTGCATCATCTGCGCTACCCGGGCGCCCCCTTGCTCCCGGTCGGTCAACCAGCCGATCTCGGGTGGTATCCCGTTGATGACCGGGCTGACCAGCACGTCCCAGCCGTCCTCCCACCACTGCGCCACCCGGCGGGAGAAACCATGGAGCCAGTTCACCGTGGCCACATACTGCGGGGCGGTCACCAACCGCCCGATCCCGGCAAAGAAGGCGTTCATGGCTTCGAGCTCGTCGTCGGCGACCTCCCGGCCGAGCACCCGGGCCCAGTTGTCCACCTCGGCTGCGGTGTTCACGGCCACGATGTTGAGGAACTGGGTGGCGAACTCGGCTTCCTCCAGGGCGGCCGGGTGCGACACCTCCACCTGGTGGCCGAGGCGTTCGAGCAGTCGGCCGGCGGCGGTCACCGCGTGAGCCCCGTTGGGGTCGCCGGAAGCCTCGGTCAGAGGGTGGTCGAGCAGGCCGATCCGCAGCGCCCCGGGGTCGGCGCCCACTTCTTCGGCCAGCGGCCGGGGCAGCGAGGGAGCGGCGTAGGGGTCACCGGGCTCTGCGCCGGCGAGCGCATCGAGCACGGCGGCGGCGTCGCGCACGGTGCGGGTCAGGGCGCCGTTGGTCGATGCCCCCATCCACCCCTCACCGGCGTCGGGACCGCTGCTGACCCGGGCTCGGGCCGGCTTGAGACCGACCAGGCCGCACTCCGAAGCCGGGATGCGGATGGAACCGCCGCCATCACTGGCATGACCGACGGCGACCATCCCGGAGGCCACAGCCGCGGCCGAACCGCCGGACGAGCCGCCCGTCGAGCGGGAGGGGTCCCACGGGTTGCGCGTCGGCCCGAACGACATGGGCTCGGTGGTGATCGTCGTGCCAAACTCAGGGGTGTTGGTCCGGCCCACGATGACAAAACCGGCTTCCCGAAAGCGGCGGACCACAGCGGCGTCGTGGTCGGCGACCACGTGGGCGTGGTGCAAGAAACGGGTGCCCTCGTAGCGGAGATCGCCTTCTGACGGGCAGTGGAGGTCTTTGATGACCGCGGGCACGCCCCGAAAGGGACCCGGTGGCAACACGCCCGCCGCCTCCTTCCTGGCCTTGTCGAAGCGTTCGATGATGACGGCGTTGAGATTCGGGTTGTCCGCCTCGATGCGGGCTATGGCGGCATTGACCAACTCGGCCGGCGAGACCCCGCCGGAGCGAACCCGTTCGGCCTGCGCGCAAGCGTCATCCCATTCGTTCATGGCTGAACCCTAAGACGACCCCACGAGGCGGGGAGCAGCAACGCCGGCCCCGCCGGGCAGTCGACAGGGCACAGCCGTCACTGTCTCCTTCCCTGTCGCCGTTGGGGATACCATGATTGCCGCATCACGCGGCCCCATCGTCTAGTGGCCTAGGACATCACCCTCTCAAGGTGGGAACACGGGTTCGAATCCCGTTGGGGCTACGGGACGAAAGCGCAGGTCAGGGTGCCTTTTAATCCACGCTGTCACCAACCTGTCTCTGCTGCCTGTCAGCAGCAAGCCAGCCCAGGTCGTCTCGCCTACTGAGCCGAGCGGTGAGCCTTCGGGGGGCAGCGGGAAGTCGATCGCGTCATGGCCGTCGATGTTCGTCACGCTGATGTGCACATCGCTCCTTTGTCGTCGAAGCGTTCCGCGCTTCGCTCCTCACCATGCGGCGACCGGCGGGCCGACGACCGTACGCCAGGCCAAGACGATGGGAAAGAACGGCCATTAGGGACCGCTCCCCACTTGGGACGCCTTACGGGGGAGCTAGAAGACGCATGGGTGTCGTGACGACCTCTCCTCCTCGCGGAGTGTAAGGAGGATGTTCCTCCGCTGCCGTTGGGCTCGAGGCACATTGCTGAGGTCGGCTTCGCGCAGAGCGAGAACCTCGGGCTTGGAGTCTTGAGCGCGCGTTATGGAACGCATTGGTCGTCAGAGTTCGCCGGTTATAGCGCAGTCGGCTGGATGACCGGTGGCGGTCCAGACGCTCTTCGGGTGAGGAGAGTGGTGGTCAGCTGGTTGAGAAAAGGGGCGTGCACTGAGAAGGTCGCTCGCACCGACCCGGGATTCAACGTCGTCGTCGTCGTGGTGGAGGGCGGTGGTTGGGTCACTGACGCCTGTGGAGGCGCGACCGGCAGGGTCGGCGTCGCCGTCGCCACGGACGCCGACCATCGATGAGGGGGACCAATCTGGCCGACCCCTATCCCTCCGGCGACAAGCAGCGCCACAACCGCCACTGCGCTTATCAAAGTGACTCTCGTTCTCATGGCCACTCCCGACGCTGGCTCTACGCGAAGGATCTCTCCAACTCGTGGACGCTCTGCCTTGAACAGAACGTCACATCGCTGGGTTCGGACGCCGCTGGCGTCGGTCTGACTCGTATCTTTATGGGCCGAGGGTGTCATCCGATGACGTGAGTGGCGACACGCCAACGCCGAGGCTGGCTGGTTCCGGGCAAGACGTGAACTGGGTGACGGTGCTATCGATGGCTAGCTTGAGCGCGCTGTTGCCGCCGGGCGGGACGAGCGATACGACCGCGGCCGTATCATCGCTCTGCTCGTCACAGCGGTACTTGTTGAGCCGGACGTAGGCGGCTTGGTCGGGCGCGAGCACGACGGCTTGCGGGCGGCAGGACTGATGAGCTGGCCGGTCGTTCCGTACTAGAAGGGCAGCGGTCGGCCGGCGATGTCGAGGTCTGTGACGGTGGGCGCCCGCCGAGGGCGCAGGTGGAGGAAGAGACGTTGCAGAGTTCGAGGTCGATGACCAGTTGTCCACCGCCGAGCGAGATCATGTGCTGGTCCTGGGTGAGCGCGAGGACCGCCGGTGGGCATGTGGGTGCCGTAGCCGGCTTTGTGTCACCGGTGGAGACGGTGATGGTCACTCGTTGGTCCGAAGGCGGTGGACTTCCCGATGGGGGATCGGATGAGATCACTTCGCCAGCCGGCATCGTGGCGGATTACGACAACAGTGCCGCGATCTGCTGTCCGTTCAGTCGATGAGTCATGACTCAGGCTTCATTTGAGTGAGCTGCCCAGTTACGGTCGCGAACAGGTCGTCGGGAAGGCCGTCGGTTTCTTGACGAGCAGCCTCGATTGCTTCCGGCGCCCGCGCCAGGAGGTCGTTGACGACCTCGGCTGCGCGGTTCCTTGACATCCCCCAGCGCTCGGCCTCGTTGAGGATCCGGCCCACCGTGACCTTGTCGATCCGCCGCACGTTGTCGATGTACATCGCCAGGCGATCGACGCCGTAGTGGAGTGTGCCGAGAACGTCGTAGAGAGGACTTAACGTCAGCGCACCCGACTCGTGGTGAAGCAGAGAGAAGTTCTTCCCATGGGCATCGCCATTGGTCACAAGAACGTTGACGGTCACAGCGCGCAAAAGGGCGTCGAGGGAGTCGGGCGCCGCCGCGGCCTGCAGGACGTCCGCGATCTTCTTCAGCGATGGCCCACCATCTTCTTCGTACTTGTTGTCGGGAAGGACCCCTGTCGCTTGGCAGAAGTCCTCCTGGTGGATGCGAACGACCGCGCCTGTCTCGTCGACGACACGGTCGAAGCGCCCGATAACGAGGAGGTTCCTGCCACGGATCATGGTTGTCTCAACAGGAGCCACCGACAGGCCGATGTATTTGGCAACGCGCATACAGAAAGCTTCGTTTTCCACGGTTGCCGGGAACCGTTCGATCTGCGGTTTGATGATGTGCGTGGTCGGGGTGCCGTCCACTGGTCGCCCCCAGCTACCGTCTGGCATCCGGGTCAGAAGCAACTTCTCCTGGACGCCTCCCAATGACAGCCGCACCCGCTCGTCGACGCCAAGGGGCGCCGTGCGGAGGTTGGCGATCAGCTCCGAGATGTCCCTCTCCGTCAAAGGCTCTGCCGTCAGCGTCGATGCTGGGCGCGGAGGTGGCTCCTCGGCCGGCTGGATCACCACTGCCCCGGCACAATCCCGACCGATGGCGCGGATCATCCCGTATGTGTCGCTCGCCCGCAGATTGAAGTCCCGGGCGATGGCGAGGCGGGATTCCCCCTCCGGGAGCAGTCCATCCAGGAATGGTCGGACCACCCCCTGGGTGTGCCGCTCTGGCCGGACTGGCAGCGACAACGACAGCAGCGGCGTTCCCGGCGAATACCGATGGAGCGCCTCTGCGGTGTAGGTGAGACGAGGCCGCCACCGCTCGCGCTCGATCGTCGCCACGTGCGAACCATAGAGCCATACGGCCAGCTCGTCTGCCACCTACCAGTCCGCCTTGTCCAGGGTCATACGGACACCCAGTTGCCGGAGCACCCTGAGGATCCGGCGGACCTGCTCCGTTTCCTTCCCGCTTTCGAGGTTCGACAGGTATGTCCGATTCAGCCCGGCTCTCTCGGCCAGTTCAGCCTGCGAGAGCCCCGCTTCCGTGCGGTAGTGGCGGATGCCGGCACCGAGCGACTCGGGAGTGTAGACGCGGTATGGTTGGGATGTCTCCATATACGGACACGATAGTAGATCGTAGCTATGTCTGGATATCAGGACTGACAGGGTGATAAACCCTGATGTCCGTAAATCAAGACGGGTGTTGTATTTGGCCGGGGTGTCCGAGAATCCGGACATCAGACTGGCCCTCGTCATGTTCGGACCCTGACGGCCAACGGGAGCCGGGTGCGGGGTCCGCCAATGCAACCCGCCTTTTCTCTTGTGCCTTGTGCGACCCCCTATTTCGCTCTCGCCGTCGTCATCACCATGGTCACCACGTTCGTGGTCACTGTGTTCATCGGTCCTTCGACCGCTTCGACGTCTATTACTTCCAGCGCCTCCTCATCCCCACCTCCATTGCCATCTTCGTCTTCGTCCTCCTCATCTCGCGGCTCCTGCTTGCCGTGGTGGTGATGGCCGCGCTCGTGGTGGCCGTGGTGGTGATTCTGATCGTGTTCATGGTCGCGGCGATGACCCCCGACAGACCACGTCACTCGACGGACCGCTACGGCGTCTCCCCGAGGATCAGCGAATCAATGACCTCGTCCGGTGGTACCTGACATAGGGCCCTTGGCAATCAGAGTCAGGGACGTCGCGGAGATCGCCCGACCCGCAAGGGCAGCACTCACCCTGGCGTTGCTGAGATGTGAGGCTTGGCCTAGATCGGTGGCCGCCCAGCCTCGCTGCGCCATCTCCAATCGAAGACGCCCGCGGTGCAACAAGACGCTCATAGCCATAACGTGCCGACGTACGCCCGGGCGGCGTTACAAGACCCGTGAGACGCGCCCTATACGATCACACCGACAAGGCCAACACGCGCGCCAGCCTAACCGCCTCCCGTAGGCCACCGACGCAATCAGGTTGCACGGCGCAGCACCACCGAGACATCCAGGCGGCGATGCACGAGGGAAAGGGTCGAGAGCAGATCCAGCGCGTCGTCCTCACGGACATGCCAGACGACCTTCGGCTCGTGAGCTTCGGGATTTCGGAAGGCTGAGAAGACCCCCTTCACGATGTTCGCAAGCCCTCGCTGTTCGTTTCGCTCAGTGTCGGTTCGCAACGAGGTGAACGTCACCATCGGGCTCGCACCCTCGAAGGCCTCCTGTACGAGTTGATGACCGTCAGCGTCAAGAGCAGTCATACCCCGGATGCGTTCAGCCAGGCCCTTGACCGCCTCGAACACCGCCCCGAAGCAGTCCTCGGCGACCAGTTCCTTCGTGCAGTACTTGAAGACCTCGGCATGGCCGCTGCGACGCTGCATCTCGTCGCGCATGCGCTTGGCGACGGCAGCTTCGTCGTGCGTGGTCGCGACCGAGCGCCGATACATCTGACCGTCCGACCCGACCGACAGCCCACTGAAGGCAAGCACCGCGTTCAACTGCTCACGCATCGCGTCGAAGCCCTGCCGCTCCCCCGCCCATCGAACAGGCTTCATGGCGGCCTTCACGAAGGCACCGTGCAATTGCCCGAGTGAGTTCGAGCTTGCTCGCTGCTGAGTGCGGTTGCTATCCGTCGCCACTTCGTCATGTCACCGGGGTCTGGTACTCGGCTAGCGGCCAGGAGCCGCCTTATCTCGTCGCCCGTGAAGCCAGCAGAGGTCTCCCCGATGATTCGGGAGATGCCCTCGACCGATCCGTCGTCGAAGGGCGCAGTCGTTGCCATGCCCGTCATCCTCGCTCAGCTTGGCGGCCGTTGGTCAGCCGGCTCAGCTTGGCGGCCGTTGGTCAGCCGGAGCGTGGGCGCACGGACCCGCCAACCTCCCAAGTTGCCACCGATATCGCTCGACCATGGTGAACTCCGGCGAAGCCTTCAGCACGTCGCGCACCTCAGTCACGGTCGCCGGAGGGTCGTCGTCAAAGTTCAGCTCGATCGCCGCCTGTATCTCCTGCGCGAGCTGTGGCTCACGAGTACGCGCCAGGACGGTCGCTATCTGTTGCTTGACAGTTGGCGGCACGGCCGGTTCGAACAGAACTCCCTTGAGCTGCTGGGGCGCCGCCTGCTCTCTGGCCGCAGCTTCAGCCATCATCTCGAAGAACAGCTCCACGACAGGCCACACCTTCTCGCTTATCGTCCGTCGCCAGTCAGGACTCCGGAGGATCAGGTAGCCTCCGCCACCCATGATCGCCAGGGACGCCCACCACGGAAGCCCCACTGCCTCGCCGAGCTTGATTCCTCCACCGACCAAGCCAACCACCGGCAGTCCCATGACCATGGCGCCGCCCTCCTGCTCCCCGGCGGCGCGAACGATGTCGGCGTCGTGACCCGCGGCCGGACGCCACTCATCAGGAGCAAAGCCGGGTCGGCGGAGCGACTTGTCCTGCGACAACACCAGGCAGGGAGCGATGGGCTACGGCCTCGGCTCCGGCCCGGGCGCCGTGTCGTCGGT
>JALZAH010000440.1 GCA_030948425.1 Actinomycetota bacterium | reverse complement strand
CCGAACCACCCGAACCACAGGATGCCGGTGCCGAGCATCGTGAGCGGTAGGTTGTGGGGCGGCATGGCCTCTCCCGGCCAGCCCCGGCGTTTCCCGATCACCAGGATGACGGCGAGGGCGGCGATGCCGGCGTTGATGTGCACCACCGTGCCGCCGGCGAAGTCGAGGGCGCCGAGCTTGAACAACCAGCCACCGGGGCTGAAGACCCAGTGGGCCACGGGGGCGTAGACGATCACCGACCAGAGAGCGATGAACAGGGCGTAGCCGCTGAACTTGAGCCGGTCGGCGGTGGCCCCGGTTATCAGCGCCGGGGTGATGACCGCGAACATCATCTGGTAAGCGAGGAAGACCAGGGGCGGGATCGTGAGGGCGAGCCCGGGGACGGACGTGACGCCGTTGAGACCGGAGAGCCCGAGGTTGCCGAGGAGGCCCCCGCCGACGTCGTGGCCGAAGGCCAGGCTGGCGCCCACCGCCACCCAGAGGATCGAGACGATCCCCATGCAGAAGACGTTCTGCATCAGCATGGCCAGGATGTTCTTGGCTCGAACCATCCCGCCGTAGAAGAAGGCCAGACCTGGCGTCATGAACAGCACCAGGGCGGCGCTCACCAGCACCCAGGCGGTATCGCCGGCGTTCACTCCCACGGACGTCGCTCCTTCGCGTCAGGTTGCCGTCACCCCGGCGTCAGCATCGTAGAAGAAGCCCACGCCTCCCGGACCTCTGCCACTTGGCCCACCGCTCGCATCCCGCCCGTCCATCGGCCGGGGTGTGCCATGCTCACGCCCCGCCGCCCGAGTAGCTCAGTGGCAGAGCAACGCACTCGTAATGCGTAGGTCGAGGGTTCAACTCCCTCCTCGGGCTCCAGCATAACCCCAGGTCAGAGGCCTTTTCCTCGTCAGAGACATGTAGGGCGGGACAGAGTGTCCCTCACGGTGTCCCTCAAAACGGTTCGGTGTCCCTCATGCGGGGGACCCTGCGGGAGAAGCGGCCCGGGTACTGGGAGCTGCGGATCCGCGTCGGCCGCGACCCGCTCACCGGCAACCAGCGGCAGGTCAGCCGGGCCGTCCGCGGGTCCCGCCGGGAGGCGGAGAAGGCCCTGGCCACCTTCTACGCCGAGGTCGACGCCCCGCCGGACCCTGCGGCGAGAGGGACGGTCGGCGAGCTGCTCGAGGCGTGGCTCGACCAGGTCACCGACAGGCTCTCGCCCACGACGGTCCACGAGTACCACCGGCTCATCCAGGTCCGCATTCGGCCGGCGCTAGGCGACCGGCCGGTCAAGCGCCTCGACGCCAGCGAGGTCGACCGCTTCTACCGGGCGCTCCAACGGCAGGCCGGCCTCGCCCCAGCCAGCGTCCGCCACATCCACGCCATCCTCAGCAAGGCGTTCGCCCAGGCCGTCAGGTGGGGATGGCTGAACGAGTCGCCGATCTCGCGGATCACCTTCGAGTCGCTTGAGGCGACATCGATCTACGCCGGTCTCGGCGAGCGGAACGTGGAGAACGCCGTGCGCCGGGTCCGCAACGACCTCGCTCACGGCAACCGAAACTATGACGAACGCGACCTGAGACGCTGGACCGACGTCCTCGACGCGGTGTGCCGTGCGCACGTCCTGCGGCTGCTCGGCTGCCCGGAGAGTGTCATCGCCGCCGCCTTCCAGCTACCGGACCGTTGAGCCCGGTGGCGAGCTGCCCCCCCTGCTGCGCCTTGCGTGGAGCTCCCGGATCTCGTCAACGCAGCTCGACGGAGACGGCCAAGCTCCACCAGCGACTCTGGAGCGCCGCGGCGGGCGTCGGCTTAGGCGTCAGTGACGGTTCAACGCCACCGGTTGCGGTGGTCGATCGACGCAAGCTCCCACGCGCGCACCACGGCGCGCATCACGGGCGGTCCGGCCGCGCCGGAGGCTATTGCCTGCTCGATCTTTGCGTGGAGCATCGGCCAGTACGCGTCGACGAGCGACGTCTTCGACAGGAGTGCGCCAGGCCATCGATTGTTCGTCCAGAGCTTCTCGATGTTGGGGGACGGCCGGCCCCGCTGTGCGGAGACGTCGGCGACCAAGGCCGCCGCTCCGGCCGGATATGGCGTCTTCGCCGCGGTGGCCAGCGCAGTGGCTAGCTGGCGGTCGGTGAGGTGGGCGAACTCGAAGGGAAACCGCCCCAGCTCTTGATCTCGACGATCCTCGCGTCCTTGCCGTAGAGGTCTGGCCGCAGGTCCTTCGGGAGGGCTTCGGCGATCGCGTCGAGAAGGAGCTTGCGCTGCCGCGCCCTCTTCGAGACGGTGCTGTACTTCCGCTCTGCGTCTACGAGGACAAGGAACCGGGTAATCGGCCGGTCGAGCTCGACATAGCCGCCATGGTCCTGCCGATCACCGGTGCTGCCGCGAACTTGGCGAGGTTCGTCAGGTCCTTGTCCACGCCGCCGAAGTCGGCGATGCGGATCCACTCCGGTTCCAGAGGCACGCCGAGCTGCTCGAACACCCGTTGGAGCACCTTGACCTCGGTGGGGCCCTCAGCGCCTACGACGAGCGAGGGGTGGGGCGAGATGCCCAACTCGGTCAAGACTGCGTCCGTCGTGCGCCGACGGGTGCTGAGGCGCAACGCCCGGGGTGGGGGTGGCATCGATCTCGCCCTGCGGGACTTGCCTGCCGTTGTCGTCGGCGAACGAGTCGAGAGCCTCGGAGGCGACCCGCCGGGTCCATGGCCACCAGCGCGTCGCCTCGCATGGTCTGCCACGACCTGGGATCGGCGCGCCGCACGAGGTCGAGGAACGCGCCCAGCGGGTCGACGTGGTGAGCGCGGTGGCGAAGCTGTCCGCTCCGCGCACCACCTCCTCGACGTCAAGGCCCGTCCAATCCAGCGTCGCCCCTGCGTCGAACGACTGGTTGAAGTCCCGCCAAGCGTCAGCGTTGTAGTGGACGCTGTGCGTGATCACCGGCCAATAGCGGGCGTCGATGGTCGGGGCGCGAAAGAACGGCACGTCGAGAGCGCGCAGTAATGAGCGCGGGACGAAGCGGGGACGCAGGCGCTGATCTGGAGCGTCCGACATGACACCCTGCGCCGATTGCCGGGTGCCCTGGTGTCCCTGAGCCGGTGTTGGGATCGGCAGGCGCTTGGGGCGCGCGCTCCGTGCAGGTCCAGCGCACGTGAGCGATGCTGTGTGCATGGCGCAGACGGCTCCGGGGATCACGGCCGTGAAGACGCTGTTCGCGCTCTCCTGCAACGTGTGCGCCTACCCGGGATGCGATGAGCGGCTGACCGACCCGTCATGGAAGGAAGTTCGAGGCGACATCGCACACATCCGCGGGGAGAAGCTTGGAGCGGCCCGCTACGACGCATCCATGGCCGACGAGGCCCGCCATGACTTCGCCAATCTCGTCCTGCTGTGCCCGAACCACCATCGTCTGATCGACCGCCTCGACCCGGATGCCCACAGCGAGGACGAGCTGGTGGCCATGAAGGTGCGCCACGAGGAGCGTTGCGCCGGCAGCAGCAACTGGGCTGACGACGTTGCTCTCACGCGCTTCGCCCGGCTTGTAATCGCCGCACTCCTAACCGAGGACGACGATCAGCCGTACCGGGTGTCAACTCGCGCGGAGCTAGCGGACGTTAAGACGGACTGGGCGGAACTCGGGGATGAGCCCGAAGCAGGGACCTTCGAAGCCGACGACCCGATCGCAACGAAGCGCTGGGTGATCGTTGTCGCGAACACGAGCGACCGTCCGATCTTCGACTGCCAGGTCATCGCACGGGCGCCACATGGGCCGCTGGTCGTGAACGCCCTCGACTTCGGTACCGTGGAACCGGGAGCACGTGAGTGGCATCAGCAAACCTGGAACATGGCCGTGGCGGGCAACGTCGTGTCGGGCGTGTCCTGCCGCGTGCTCTTCACCGATGCGGAGGGTCGTCACTGGGAGCGCGGGCCGGATGGCAGCCTCGCTACGCTTAGTGAGGCGCCAGCGACCGTGGCCCAGCGCGCGCTCGCCGAATACGTTGAGAGGTCGCAGCTACCGGCGAGTGAAGCTGCCCGGAGATGACCGACGGGTAACCGTGCGGCGCTGCCACTCAGGGTCTCCGACTTTGGGAGGGCTCGAGAGGTTCGAGAGCAAATAGTGCCCGAAGTACTTGCCGACCTCCGTTCTCACCCGGCGTCAGTTCATCAGCCTCAACCCGTGCGCACCGTCCAGGCTTCCTCCTGGCGAGGTCCTCCGGCGAGCGCGCCCAAGTGATACCTACGGCGCCGCGCTGCAGGAGTCAACGGGGTGCCGACGTCAATCGGCGTTCACGGCGGGGCCCCCGTTCAGCCAGCGACAAGAGCGTCCGGGATCGGGCACGACGATCGCGCACGTTAACGCGTGCTGGCGTCGCCGA
>JALZAH010000429.1 GCA_030948425.1 Actinomycetota bacterium | reverse complement strand
CCTGTGTATTCAGCGGTTGGGGATAGCCCCGCCGAGTGCCTACGACGAGGGAGCAGCCTTCGGCGCGACCTAGCCGCCCAGTGTTGACGCCACCATCTTCTGCTAGCATCTAGGTATGGCATCGACGCGGACAACCTTCACGCTCGACGACGCCCTCGCAGAACGCGCCCGGCAGCTCGGCATCAACATCTCAGCGGCCGCTCGCGAGGGAGTCTCCGCCGCAGTGCGCGCGGCATTGGCCCACGCCGACCGGGCTGCGTACGAGCGACGTCCTGAACGCCCCGATCCGTTCTGGACTGAAGCTGAAGCTTGGAGCCAGGCTTGACGCGCGGCGAGATCTGGTTGGCACAGGCCGGTCGTAAGACGCGCCCCGTCCTGCTACTCACGCGACCTGAGGTGATCGACGTTCGCGAGCTCGTCACCGTTGCGGAGATCACGACGTCGATCCGCGGCCTGGCAGCTGAGGTCGATCTCGATCACGACGATGCCGGCCTCGATCAGCGCTCGGTGATCAACTGCGACGGGCTTCACACGGTCACTCAGTCGTCGCTTGCCACCTTCGTCGGCGCCGTGGACGACGACACGATGAGCAAGGTGTGCTGGGCCGTCAGCTACGCCCTCGGCTGCT
The DNA here is from genome assembly GCA_030948425.1 of Actinomycetota bacterium. Taxonomy (GTDB): domain Bacteria; phylum Actinomycetota; class Acidimicrobiia; order Acidimicrobiales; family Palsa-688; genus JALZAH01. Next base: position 2,161 of record JALZAH010000429.1, on the reverse strand, counting down.
GACACGACCACCCGACGTTGTCGCCGCCCGAGACCGCCGCAGGGACGGCGCTGCTGTGGTGCCGGGCACGGCCGAGGCCCTGGCCCGGGACGAGCAGCTACTGGTGGGCGAAGCGAAGCTCGTGTGGGCGACGCCGTGGGCGTGGGTGACCTGGCCCGCAACCCGGCCCAGCGCCGCCGATGCCCTGGTGGAGATGGCCACCCGCTCCGCCGGGGCCGGCAGCGACACCCGCCGGCCCGAGCCGCTGTTCCGCGTGTTCGTGGGCTACGAGACCTTCGCCGGCCCGCGGGTACCACAACCGGGCCAGGCAACGGGATCCGTGAGCCCCGGCGGGCAGGACAATGCCGCTGGCCCGGCATGGCTAGCCCGGCTAGAGCCTCGGCGTCACGCGTCGAGGGCCGCCCAGGTCTGTGGACCGGCTTCGCCATCGACGAGGAGACCACAGGACTTCTGGAACGCGCGTACCGCGTCGGCGGTCTGGGGTCCGAAGTCTCCGTCGACGCCGCACACCACTCCATGAGCGTTGAGCTTCGTCTGCAGCTCCGAGACCGCGGGACCGTTGGCACCCTGGCGAAGGACGGGACGTGCACCGCCGGTGGCCAGCCCCTCAGTGGTGTGGCCCTCAGTGGCGTGGCCCTCCAGGGCCGCACGCGTCCCCGGACCGACCTCACCGTCGACGAGGAGGCCCCGCGACTGCTGGAAGGCGCGAACCGCGTTCGTCGTCCCCGGGCCGAAGGCGCCGTCGGCGGGTCCGGTGTCGAACCCACTTGCCGTGAGGCTCCTCTGGAGCTCGGCGACATCCGCACCCGAAGCGCCTTCACGCAGGACACGGGCACCTCCGCCGGACCCACCCGTGCGCCCATCCCAGGGCGGTCGGGCGAAGCCGATCACGTTGGACCTGTCCCGCACGACGCGTTGGCAGCTGTCCTGATAGTTGGCTTCGAGCGTCACCAGCGAGCCATCGTCCCGCACCGCCTCGACCATGCCGACGTGGTCGGTCGTCATCCCACCGTCGTGCCAGTCGAAACAGACACAGTCGCCGGGCTGCGGGTCACTGTGCCATGACCAGCCGTCGTCGCCGGCCTGGGCCTTGTTCATGATCTCGGAGACAAGTGCCGTCCTGAGGGGAATCCCGACATTGGTGAGGACATAGCTGCATGTCATGGCACACCAGGAGTCGTTGGCGCCGTACCACGTCGTGACGGGTGGAGCGTTGTTGGATCCAGGGGGATCCTCCGCCACGCCCAGGAGCGTGCGGAACTGGTCGAGGGCCAGACCCGGGCCGGGCATCACTTCGCCCCGGCGTTCGCGGCGACGTTCCCTGCGGTCAGGGTCCCCTCCGGCAACTCCAGCTGTGAGATGGGCTCGATCCCAGGCGGAACCTGGGCGCCGTCGGCCACCCCGGGCAGACCTCGTTCGTCGGACATTTGACTTCTCCTCTCCTTGACGGATCCATCGGATCGTTGGCAATAGGAGGCATCCGCCGGCCCCGTGATACAGGCGGTCCGCCCATGGTCGGGCCACGGGCCAGAATGCGCCCATGAACGATGCTGAATCCCGCCCGAGATCGGGCGGCCTGGAGATCACCGAAGATATGACCCTCGAGGCCGACCTGGCCTGTGGCCGGGGACCGGCACTGATGATCGTCGCCGACAACGTCACCGTCGACCTGGCCGGGCACACCGTCTCCGGCGGCAGCGAGGCCGGGTTCGCGGGAGCGGGAATCCTGGTCCGCAATGTGACCGGAGCGACGGTTCGCAACGGCACCGTGACCCGCTTCGACGCCGGGGTCGTCATCGACGGCGGTTCCGCCAACGTGGTCGAGAACCTGATCCTGGAGGACAACATCGGCTCGCCCGACGGCGAGCTCGGTGACGGCATCGTGATCAACAACTCCAGCGACAACGGGTGCTGGGTAACGTCGTCCGGCGCAACGGGCCGTTCAGCGGGATCGGCGTCGGGCCGTCGTCGGCGGGCAACGAGATACGCGACAACACGGTGGCCGACAACGACATGGCCCACCTGGGCCCGTCGGAGATCGCCCGACAGACCATGGGTATTCGCATCGAGGGCCCATCGGCCAACCACAACCGGATCCTCGCCAACACCGTCACCGGCAGCGGCGCCGACGGGATCGTCGTGCTGGCCACCTGCGACAACC
>JALZAH010000381.1 GCA_030948425.1 Actinomycetota bacterium | reverse complement strand
CCGAACCGGTGCCTGCGGACAGGCCGGATCCGGCGAGGCCGCGGCCGGCCAAGCCGGTGCCGGTTCGGCGGGCGCCCGACCAGGACCGACCCCCCGAACGCTGACTCTGGACAGCCCGAGAGCCGCTCAGGCTCCCCGCCCGCCGCGCACCCAAAGAGCCAGCAATGGATCCACGGTCCTGTACCCGGTCGTCTGTTCGGGAGCTTCGATCACCTCGCCCAGATCCACGAGCGATGCCACCGCGCCGGGGACAGATCCACCCCTCGTGTGGCCAGTCGACTTCGAGTACAGGCCAGTGCGGTTCTCGGCGATCGTGTTCAAGACCTGCCGCTGGGTGGGTGACAGCGACGCCCACACCGCCTTGATCTCGTCGCGAACGTCGACTGTGGTCTGCTCCCAGGCCGCCACCCACACCTCTTCGTTGGCCGCAGCTCCAGGTGCTGTCTGCTGCCACAGGCTGTGAGCCAGCAGCATCGACCGTTGGGGATGACCCCGGGCGATGTCGAGCAGCGGGCCGAGGGCGCTACCAACGTCTTTGCCGGTGTCGACGAAGCGTTCAGTGAGGAAGTCTCCGAGCTCGTCATCGGCCAGCGGTGGAAGCGCCAGCCGCTCGGCCTGGGCATAGAAGGCCCGGCGCTTGTCGGCGAACAGCTGCTGCATCATCCCGACGTGGCTGCCGGCGAAGATGTAGCTGGCGGCGTCGCCATGGTGCTGAATCTCGCTCCGCATCACCGAGTCGGCGTTTCCTGCTTGCAGTACGTCCTGAAATTCGTCGAATGCCACCAGGACCCGCTTCCCGGACCGCTCGTGGAGCCTGCGGGGCAGCCCCAGGCGTTGACCGAGCGGATCGTCACCGCTGCTGGCGGAGACCTCGATCGACGCCGGGACCGGTCCCCCGCCGACTCGGACAACCGGCTTGAAGGTACGTCGGAGGGCGGTGAACCACTGAGCCAGGCGCCCCGTGAGCTGAGACGCGTAGGCAGCCTCGACCCGCTGGGCGATGTCCCCAAGGCTCAGCACACCGAAGAAGTCGACGTAGACGACCAGCCACCCCTGAGCCTCAGCTTCGGCGAGCGTGGCGCGCAGCAAGGATGTCTTGCCGTACCGCCGCGGTGCGACCAGCCGGGCGTTGTTGGCGGAGTAGGCCACATCCAGGATCTTTCGTAGCTCGCGGCCGCGCCCCACCAGATCCGCCGGCGGCACGGGCCCGCTGTAGCGGAAGGGATTGATGCCTTCTCCGACCATCCTCCCAGCCTAGAACTTCTGCTCGTAGGTCCGAGCAGAAGTGCTCGGATCTACGAGCAACCAGGGCTAGGTCATGGCTTCTCTTCGATGTTGGGTTCCCGGCGCCGGGCGGGCCGTGCCGCCGGGATCTCGCCAGGGATGGCGGAAGGGGGATTGGTTCCCTTGGTCGTCCGCTTCGTGTTCGACGCCGCCTTCGAGGAACTGGTCTTGGTGGCGCGCTTGGTGGTCGGCGTAGCCTTGGTGGGCGTAGCCTTGGTCGGCGTGGCCTTGGAGGAAGCTTTGGGAAGCCGTTCCTGCCCCTGGCGTGCCTTTGGCGTGGTCGTCCGCGGCGCTCGCGCCCGCCGAGCGGGGGGCTCATCCTCGACGGCGGGGACCGCCTTGGGCCTTGCCCCGACGGTCCATTTGACCTGCGCCGATGCCCTCTGCGCCTGTTGGCGGTTGCCCGTGCTCTGATTTTGCTCAGCTCGATGAGCGCCGCGGCGCGTGAGGGCCTGCTGGTCGAAGAAGCGGGTCAGGGCGCGGTCGCGCGCCGTCTCGGCTGCGAAGGGATCCGTCCGTTCGAAGATGAGATCCTCGGGCATGGCCTGGTGCCCTTCGCGTTCGGCCAGCTGAAGGAGGGCGAACTCGGTCATGGCCTCCGTCTCCTCCTCGGGTGTGAGGTGGGTTGACTCCTGGTTGAGCGGATCGTCGGAGGCCGACAGGCCCGTTGAGAGGCTCTGGGGGGGCCTCGGGGCCGGAGGGGTCGGCGTCGGGGTGGAGCGGTCGTCGGGAGGTGGGGCCATGGGGCGACGGGGCTCGGTCTCCGCCGGGGGGCGAGGAGGGCTCCAGGCCCGAGGGGCAGCGGGCGCTGACACCCTTCGAAGCTCGGCTGAGGCTTCCTCCTCCAGTTGCTCCCTCGATGGCTCTGGGCGCTTCCCGAATCGTTTCACGTCCCAGCCTTCCGTTCCTCATGTTGCGGTTGCGACGACGCTGGTGGGCACGTCAGCGGCTTCAATCTGTCGACCCGACCCACTCCGTAGACCACAAGCAAGCGTACGCCTTTTTCGATCCAGGATCACCGGTCGAAACGAACATGCTGTCGTGAGAGGCGTTCGGCGCCAGAAGGTGTAAGATGCATCTAGCGAACGACAAGGGGGATCGATGCCCAAGAGGCCGACCGAAGATCGAATGAGCGCCCAGCAGTCCCGTGGCACCATGCAGAAGGCGGGCCAGAGGTCGGGTTCGTCGCAGGGCGCAGGGATCCAGAAGCGGGCTGACTTCTCGCCGGAGGAGGACTGGACCCACTCGCCGCCGGCCTGGACCAAGGATCCCTACGAGCCGCTGGCGCCCATCGGGGTACGCAGCCAGGCCTTGGAGGAGCTCGACGAGACCATCTCCATCGGTCCGTTGAAGAAGATCTACCTGATCTGGATGGTGGGAGCCTCGTGCGACGGCTGCACGGTGGCCGTATCAGGGGGCACGCACCCCCGGGTCGAGCACCTGCTCCAAGGGATCATCCCGGGCCTGCCCCGAGTGGAGATCGTTCACACCGTGCTGTCCATGGAGTCCGGGCCGGAGTGGGTCCACAACCTGTTCATGGCCGAGCGTGGCGAGCTCGACGCCCCCTACGTCATCACCTGGGAGGGCTCGATCATGGACGAGTCCATATCGGGCACCGGTCACTGGATGGGTCTGGGCGAGGATCCCGAGACCGGTCGCCAGATCACCAGCCTGGAGTGGCTGGACCGCCTCGCTCCCGGCGCGGCGGCCACCATCGCCATCGGCACCTGCGCAACCTGGGGCGGCATCCCTGCGGCCAAGGGAAACGTGACCAACGCCATGGGCGTCATGGACTACCTGGGCAAGGACTACCGCTCAGCGTTCGGCGTCCCGGTGGTCAACATCCCCGGCTGCTCACCGATCGGGGACAACTACCTGGAGACGGCGTGCGCCGTCCTGTTGTTCCTCAATGGCCTCGCCCCCCTGCCGGAGTTCGACTCCCTGGGCCGACCGGCCTGGCTGTTCGGAGAGACCGTGCATCGCCACTGCCCCAGGGCTGGGTATTACGAGGAAGGCGTGTTCGCCAGGGAGTACGGCGACAAGGAGTGCCTGGTCGAGCTTGGCTGCTGGGGTCCCGTCGTGCAGTGCAACATCGCTGAGCGGGGCATCGTGGATGGCCACGGCGGCTGCATGAACGTGGGGGGGATCTGCATCGGCTGCACCATGCCCGGCTTCCCCGACAAGTTCTCGCCGATCTACGAGATCTCTCCGGGATCGGTCATCTCCAGCAACACCAGCCGCGTCGCCGGTGGGTTCATCCGCCGCCTGCGAGCACTCAGCCAGGCTGACAAGAACATGTCGGTCCGGTGGGAGGATTCGTCGCCCAGCGGTTGGGCCCGCAACACCTCGGGTCCTTACGGCCCGGCCAAGACGCTCAACAAGTTCTACTCGAAGTACCAGCACTCGAAAGAGTCCTACAACAGGTAGGAAGCTTTCAGCATCGTGACAGCCGGCTTGGCGTCTCGATGAGGCCCGATTGCGAGGAATGCGGAGACCCCAATGTGCTTTAAGAACCTGCCCATCGACTTCGACGCCAACGGCAAGGCACGCCTCAAGGAGGGCTTCGGCAACCCCTATTCGGTGACCGACGCTCAGCCCACACGCTATGTCCGACCGGCGGACGGCCCGGGGGCGATGCTGGCCGCCCCCCCCAAGTTGCGGGACTGGAACATCGACCCGGTCACCCGGGTGGCGGGCGCACTGGCTGTGCACACCGTGCTCGACCTCGACCAGCGCAAGGCGGTCGACGCCCACGCCCAGGCCATGCTGTTCCGGGGCTATGAGATCATCCTGCAGGGACGGGACCCCCGAGACGCCATCGACATCAGCTCCCGGGCCTGCGGCGTCTGCGGTGGGGTGCACGCCACTGTGTCGTGCCTGGGCATCGAGATGGCTTTTGGCATCGTCCCGCCACCGCTCGGGGTCGAGGTCCGCAACCTGGGAGAGGTGGGCGAGATGTTCTATGACCATCCGCTCCACCTGGGCCTTCTGGCCGGACCTGACTACTCGACGTCGATCGTGTCGGTCACCAACCCTGAGCTTGTCACCAGGGCCGAAAAGACCCTCGCTCCCCACGCCGACGTCCATGGTTACCGGACGCTGAAGGACATCATGGATGCCCTGAACCCGCTCACCGGAAAGATCTACCTGGAGTCCCTGGAGTACACCCGCATCGGGCGGATCATGTGCATGCTGATGTACGGCAAGTACCCGCACCCTTCGACCCTGGTGCCCGGCGGGGTGTCCACCACCGTGTCGACCTCCACGTTCAACGAGTACTACACCCAGCTCGGCAAGATCTTCGACTACTGCAAGGTGATGGCCGCCACCTGGGACGACCTGGCCGACTTCTTCCTCGAGGCCAACCCGGACTACGAGTTGGTCGGCGCCCGGCCCACCAACCTGGCCCAGACGGGGATCTGGGACGACTCCACCGTCTACGACGCCACCTACGCCAACTGCAACACCTGGGGCAACCAGCGGTGGGCCTCACCGGGCATCATCATCGACGGGAAGTTGGTGACGACGGACCTGACCGACATCAACATGGGCTTCGAGGAGTTCGTCTCCCACTCGTTCTACGAGGACTGGACGAAGTCGGGATCGCCCCGCTTCCAGACCGATCCTCTCGGCAACCCCATCTCGCCGTATCACCCTTGGAACAAGACCACCATCCCCCGACCCGAGGGCAAGAACTTCAAGGAGAAGTACACCTGGGACACCGCACCGCGCTGGGACCGCCAGGTGGTGGAGACCGGGACCTACGGGCGCATGTGGACCACCGCGCTCAAAGGCCAGGTCACGGAGGAAAACCCGTTCCTGGAGGCCACCGGCGACGGCTTGCGCATCACCTTGCCCCGCCACGAGCTGCCCGAGACCGAGCTGTTCTGGAAGGTCCCCCGGACGCTCAACGCGCTGGAGCGCAACCGGGGACGGGCCTATGCCATGGCCTTCACCGCCTCCATCGGCATGAACTGCATGCTCCGGGCGCTCGAGTACTGGCGCCGAGGCGAGACGGCCGTGTCCACCACCTTCAAGGTGCCCAAGGACGAGCGGGTGTCGGTCGGCTTCTGGGAGGCAGGCCGGGGTTGGCTCATCCACCACATGCACATCGACAAGGGGGCGATCGTCAACTACCAGATCACCACCCCGTCGACGATCAACGCCTCGCCGGCCGATCCCTTCGGTGGTCTTGGTCCCTATGAGGAGGCAATCATCGACACGCCGATTCTCGAGAGCGTGTCCGACGACGAGGTCAAGGGCATCGATGTCCTGCGGGCCATCCGCAGCTTCGATCCGTGCATGCCCTGCACGACCCACATGGACACCGGCAAGGGAACGATCGTGCGCGAGGTCAACTCCTGCGGCTGCACCCTCGAATGACCGAGGGGGGTGCCGGATCACTGATTCTGGTGGGTGGCATCGGGCTCCCATGGCTGCGTGACCTCGATTTCGGTACCCAGTTCATCCGGAGGGTGGAGGGGCGGGACTGGCCGAGTGGTGTTGTGCTCGAAGACCTGTCCTATGCCGCCCATCGGGTGCTGCACCGGCTTCAGGAGCTGGTGCCGGTGAAGGTGGTGCTGGTGGGAGCCATGCCCCGCGAGGTCGACCCGCCCGGGACCATTCGGCGCTACCGCCTCGACCTCACCCCTCCGCCCGCCGCCGAGGTTCATGACCGGTTGGGCGAGGCCGTCGGTGGGATCATCGATCTGGACCACACGCTGGCCGTCGTTCGCCACTGGAAGGGCTTCCCTCCCGATACCACGGTGATCGAGGTGGAGCCGGCCGATCGCGCCTTCGGCCTTGGGTTCTCCGACCCGGTAGAGGCGTCGGTCGATGCTGTGCTCGAGATGGTCCTCCGAGAGGTGCGCGGCGAGCTTGCGCCTGCTTCGATTCCTCCCGTAGGGATGCCGCCGATCACGAGCGACCCGGGACGGGTCGACTCGACCGAGGTGGGTTGATCATGAGTGACCAGGAGTTGTCCTTCGGCGAGGTTCTCGGACGCATCGCCACGCTGGCCGACGAGCTCTCCGAGTGGCCCGACCCGGCGGTGACAGAGCGAGTCTCGGAGTTGCTCGACTGGGTCGACGCGTTTCATCGCGACGGACTGGGCCGGTTGGCGGAGATGATACGGGCGTGGCGAGGAGAGGTGTTCTTGGAGGCGGTGGCCGAAGACGAGTACGCCGGAGCGCTCCTCGCTGCCTATGGTCTCGGCGAGGCGACCGCTTCGGTCGAGAAGGCCGGCGAAGACGTCGAAGCCGCTCTGGCCGACGTCCGGCCCATGGTCGAGTCCCACGGCGGCGTGCTCGAGGTCGACGACGTGACCGACGGGGTGGTGCGCATCCGCCTCACCGGGACCTGTGACGGCTGCCCGAGCTCCTCCGCCACCTTGACCTACGGGGTGGAGGCGGCGCTCAGAGAGCACTGGCCGCACTTTCGTCGCCTGGAGCTGGTGGACGATGCCGCACCTGATGATCCGGCCAAGGCGGGGCTGACGTGCGGTCTGCCGGCCCCTCCGGGCGTCGGTCCGACGGATGTATCGGTACCGGTCCAGCTGACGCGCCGCCCGGGGTGAGGAGCCTCGAGGCCCAAGATCTGGTCTTCCGGGCCCGTGCCCTGGCTCAGGCTCACCCCCTGTCGCCGTTGGTGAACCGCTTCGTCAACCGGGCCGTCCACCAGGAGCAGAGCTATCAGTCCTTGCCTGATGTGGGTATCTGGGCCGGAGCCGCCCTCGTCGATGGCTACTGCCTGCGCCGAGTCGAGGAGCAGGAGGAACCCACCCCGGCGCCCCCGTCGAGCAGCGAGGTGGCGCCCGCCGACCTCGACCCCGCCGACCTCGACCCCGCTGACCTCGACCCCATCGACCTTGACCCCATCGACCGGCTCGACGAGGCCGCCTCCCACATCGCTTCTGACCTGCGCGCAGGCCTGTCGGGCGACGCTGCGT
>JALZAH010000371.1 GCA_030948425.1 Actinomycetota bacterium | reverse complement strand
GCCGACGCGGATCGGGCCCAGCTCCGACGCCAGGAAACCCTCACGGCGGCGCCCGCGCTGTGGGCGTTGATCGTCATCGTGGCCCTGACGGTTCCGCTCCTGGTGGGAGGGTGAGGAGGGCGCTGTCTTTCGTCCTGGGCCTGCAGATCGATATTCCAACCATGTCGAATGCCCGGGCTTGAGGGCGTGGCTGTTGCATCACTCGAGGCATTGAGGCGGGTCAGCTCTGGTCTCCTCCGAGGGGCTGGCCGCCAGCGCCCCGGCGTGGTTGGCCCAGTCTCCTCCGACGGCGTGAACCCAGTGGACCGCCGTCGCGGTGGCAACGCCGAGCCTCTCGGCGAAGACGGCGGCGGGAACCTCGGTGACCAGTTGCTGTTGGGCGGCACATCTGGAAGGCAACGTCACGTCGGGCCCCGCGCTCGGCGCCGACGGCCCCGCGTACGCGGCGAGCAACGCCGGGCTGCTCCACGCTCTCGACCCAGCGACTTCGGCGGATCGTTTGGTCTTCGACCGGGACGAGGCCTACGGCAGCGACCTGTCGACGCCGCCCGCGATCTTGGGGCACGATCCCGTGGCCGAGCCCGACCAGCACGCTGGCGCCCTGGATCCCCCCGGCCACCTGCGCTGGCGGCAAAGCTTTGGCGGGTTCGTCCTCTCCCCGGCCGACCGCGGCGACCGGCGGATCTACGTCATGGACCTGGCAGGGACACTGAACCCCCTCGACGTCGGTCCCAAGGGCCACTCCGTGGCCTGGGCGACCAAGCTCGGCTCGTCCTCGTGTGCCAGCCCGGCGATTGCTCCCGACGGCGGCGTCGTCACGGCCCTCGACGCAAAAGGTTGTCGCGGTGACGGACCGGGGCGATCACGGCGGGAACGGTGGTGGCAGCTGTGGCAAGCCCCCGCCACGATCAAGGTCTCCCCGGTCAAGATCAGCCACCCGTGCCCAGCCGGGAGGTGGCCGGGGCGAAAGCGACTTTGGCACGTTTTGCCCCGGAGACCCCGACCGACTGGGTCGATGTCCCCTTGAGTGGTGGGATTTGAGGGCCCTTGGCCGTAAGTCATGGTTCGCGAAGTGGTATCAGTTGCAGGAAGCCTTGAGGTGTGGACCCGGTGACGACGAGTTCGCCGGTGGCGTCGTCGACGGCCACGGTGTTTGGCTGCTGGACCGTGGCGTACGTGGTCCGCGAGCCCACCGACGTGCCATTGAGATGCAGGCCGACCAGCTGGTTACTGCCTGTCAGCGTCACCCACAGCGTGGAGCGCCGGTTGTCGTAAGCGATGCCGTATGGCTTGTCTCCCACCGGGATACGGGCCACCTGGCGGGGCCCATGGTCGCCGATGCGAAATCCCAGGATGGCGCCCCCATTGGTGTCGACCACCCAGTAGAGGCCACCAGTACCGGCGACGGCGTGGGTGGGCCCGGCGCCACAGTTGGCGCTGCCGATCGTCGTGCCGTCGGGGCGATAAGCGGTGATGCGTCGACCCCTGACTCCCACGGTCACCATCACCGATCCGTCGGGCGCAGACGCCATGCCTCCAGGCTGGATGGGGGCCGCAACCACCCTGGTGACGGCACCGTTGCGCACGATGTGGATGGTGTCGGCCAACTCGTCCGCGACGAAGACGGTATCGGGGCCGACGGCGATGCTGTCGTGGGGCTGGCGGCCCACGGCCACCGACTCCAGGACCCGGCCGTCGGGGAGGCTCATGGCGACAAAGTGATCGTCGGATTCCTGGGGAATGAGCAGAGGCCCGTCCGTGCCCCCGAGGAAAAGGTGTCGCGCCGAACCGGTCAGGGGAATGCTCCGTCGCTCGGTGGGTGTCGCCAGCTCGAACAGCACCACCGCATTGGGCTCGCGGACGGCGACGGCGACGGTGCCGGATCGGATCGTGGCGATACCTTCCGGAGCGCCGGCGAGGCCCAGGATGGTTCCGGGCAGTCTCGCCTGCGGCGCAGGCGAGAGTGCCGGCTCAGGTGCACCTGGGAGCGGGATGGAGACCTTGGCGCTTCCGCCACAGCCGACGGCCGCGAAGATCATGGCCACCACGGCGACGGGCACCGCCCGGCTCGGCCACCGCCTCACGACCTGATCCCAGTCATCCTTCGGCCCCCACGACGCCGATGTCGAGTTGGGCGAACCACCGACCACCTGCGTACCACGAGCCGCCAACCTCCAGGCTGGCCTCTGAGGCGATGGCACCGATCGACCCGGCGTCCACCACGGTCCAGTCGAACCATGGCCCGGTGAGGGTGCCGTGGTCGACGCGCGCTCTTTCGCTGCGGCCGGCGACGCCCGGGGGTCCGAGCTCCACCAGGATCCTCCCGCCGGGCCGCACCACGGCCGCCACCCGGGCCAGCAGTGCCACCGGGTCGCCCCCGATCCCGATATTGCCGTCGAGGAGCAGCGCCGTTCCCCAGCTTCCCGATCTCGGCACACCTTCGAAGATCGAGCCTTCGACCACCATCGCGCCGCGTGATCTGGCCAGGTGAACCGCCGACGGTGTCACGTCGAGGCCGAGCCCATCGATTCCCCGACGAGCCAATGCCAGCAGGTGCCGGGCCGGGCCGCAGCCGACGTCGAGAACTGGTGCCAACACCCGATCGAGCACGCGCTCGTCCTCGGCCGCGGTCGGCCCGGTCCGGCGCGTTCCGTCCCCGGCCACGACTGTGCCCTGTTCGTTGCGCAGGCACAGGAGGTGGGGCGCATCACTGACGCTCATCGATGACCGGTCATCGGCGGCACTGCCTGCGCGGAGCCACGCTCAACATGCCTCCTCGATCCTCTCCGACCGAAGAGCGGCGGCCAGTTGGCGAAGCCCCGCCCGGATCCGCGACTTGACCGTCCCTCCGGGACCCCCAGGTCATCGGCGACCTGGCGGTAGGTGCGGCCATTGAAGTACGCGAGCACGATGGCGCTACGCCGGTTCTCGTCGAGGCTCTTCACCGCCATCCACAGCTCGTCGGCGCTCTGCTGCGCCTCTAGCGCGTCGCAGGAGTCGGGCACATGGTCGAGTCGCCTGCGACGGTCCTGATCGAGTCGCCGACGATCCGCCTCCTGCGCTCGTACCAAGTCGATCGCCCGGCCGCGGGCGACCGTGGCCAGCCAGGTGCGCAGGAAACCTCGGTCCGGGTCGAAACGCTCGGGCCGGCGCCAGAGCGCCAAGAGGACCTCCTGGGCGACGTCCTCGGCCGTCTGG
>JALZAH010000031.1 GCA_030948425.1 Actinomycetota bacterium | reverse complement strand
GCCACGCACCGGTACTCCTTGCTCACCTGATCCCCGATCCCAGTCGTCGCCAAATCGCTATCAGTGCCTGACTGTCAGGGCCCCGCCGTTCGCCGATGACGGCGATGTCCGGACGAACCCTGGTTTGGACCCCGAGGCTGCGGACCGAGCGGCGGAGAAGTAGCCGAAGGCGTCCACAGCGACCTGGGTGGTACCGGCGTAGTTGTAGATGCTCACCGTCCCGTTGGTGCTGTTCAACTGGGCCAGATCGGCGTTGGCCCGAATCTCGCCGGCGTTGAAGTTCACATCCGCCGTGAACGCCGGCGGGGTGAGCGGGTTGGGGGTCACGGTCAGGTAGCCGGGGGAGGTAGCCGACGCCTCGGCGACATTGAGGGCGGCGGCGGTGGGGCTGCCGTTGACCTCGGCGGGGATGTTGGCCTGACCGGCAACCGGGAAGGTGATGCTTCCGTTGGGACCGAGGGGCCCAACGTCCGTTCGGGTGTCGGTCAGTCGGGCCGGTACGATCGGCGTGTACAGCGACCCGTCGCTGGGCGGACCGGTGGCATCGCTGAAGAGGCCGACCACGTCGACCACCACGTCGGTGTTGCCGGCGTAGTTGTAGATGGTGAAGTCGCCGTTGGCGTCAACCGGCACAATGGCTCTGGTCGCCGTGGTCTGTCCGGCAACGAAGTTCACGTTCGCCGCCGTCGGGCGCGGGGTCCCTGTCGGATAGGCGGTGAGGTAGCCACCGACGGTGGTGTTGGTCACCGCCAGCTCGACCACCGCGGCCGAGATGCCCTGACTAGGTTTGCTCGCCCCCGTCACCGGCACGTTGAACGTCTGACCCGTGCTCAGCGTCGAGGTGGTGTTGGAGGGCGGGAGGTTCTCACCGGCACAGAACGCCGGCTGCGGCGTGGCTACGCAGCGAGTGTCGGCCACCCGCGACGCGTTCAGCGGGGTGTAGTGACCGGCTCCGCTGGTGGTGGCGGCGGTGGGATCGAAGTATCCCTCGAGGTCGACGACGACGTCGACGCTGCCGGTGGTGCTTCCGTTGACCACCGTCACCTTGCCGCCGTTCACCTTGCTGACCACCAGGTTGGGCACGACGCAGTCAGGCGTGCGGCACTCGGGGGGACCGGCGACGTAGTTGAGGACCGCCGTGGGCGTGAGCGGGGGCTTGCCCGTCGGGTAGACGCTCAAGAAGCCGTCGCTGGTGCCGTCGACCTCAGTGACCGACAGCGACACCGCCGTTGCCGTTGTCGGCACCGAGGCGGGCATGGTGACCGTCACGGAGCCGGACGGACCGACCGGGGTGCCCGAGTTGGGGTAGCCGCTCCCGCTGCGGGTGTCGGTGACCCGCATCGGAGACAGCGGGTGGTAGGCCGCTGCCGGGGTACCAGGAGCGACCACGCCTACCACCTCGCGGACGACGTGGTTGCCCTGGTCAGCGATGTAGAGGTTGCCGGCGGTGTCGAGGGCCACCCCTTGAGGGCTGTTGAGCCCTGCTGCGGTGGCCGGGCCGCCGTCACCGCTGAAGCCGGTCGTGCCGTTCCCGGCCACGGTGGTGATGATGCCCGAGCTGGCGGTGACCTCACGGACCCTCTGGTTGCCAGAGTCGGCGATGAACAGGTTGCCGGCCGCGTCAACGGCCACGCCGCCGGGGTTGCCCAGCGCAGCCGAGGTTGCCAGCCCCCCGTCGCCGCTGAAGCCGAACGAGCCGTTGCCGGCCACCGTGGTGATGATGCCCGAGCTGGCGGTGACCTCCCGGATCCTCTGGTTGCCGGAGTCGTCGATGTACAGGTTGCCGGCCGCGTCCAACGCCACGGCCTGCGGAGAGGACAGGAGCGCCGCTGTGGCTGCATTGCCGTCACCGCTGAACCCGGCCGACATGCCGGTGGGGTCGCCGGCCACTGTGGTGATGATGCCGGTGGCGGCGGTGACCTTGCGGACGTTGTTGTTGAAGTTGTCGGCGATGTAGAGGTTGCCGGCCTGGTCGACGACCACACCGTAGGGGAGGCCGAGCGCCGCGGCGGTGGCCGGGCCGCCGTCACCGCTGTCGGCGAACATGCCGTTGCCGGCCACCGTGGAGATGATGCCGGCAGGGGTCACCTTGCGGACGTCACCGTTGCCGGTATCGGCGATGTAGAGGTTGCCGGCCTGGTCGAGGGCCACACTCTGGGGCGTGCCGAGCTGCGCCGAGGTCGCCTGGCCGCCATCGCCGCTCGAGCCGAACGTTCCGTTGCCGGCCACCGTGGTGATGATGCCGGTGGCGACGGTGACCTTGCGGACCCTGAAGGCGTTGGCGTCCGCGATGTACAGGTTGCCGGCACTGTCCACGGCCACCGCGCTGGGGGCGGAGATCCCAGCCGAGGTGGCAGGTCCCCCGTCTCCGCTGGAGGCTGCGTTGTTGACGTTGCCCGCCACCGTGGTGATGTCCCCGTTGGCCGCCGCCGAGGTGAGCGCCGCTGCACTCGTCGCCCCCTGGATCGCCACCATCCCGATGAGGGCGAGGATCACGGGCAGGACTGCCAGACGCTGACGGCGGCGTCCATGCCCCGGTCCGTGCTTGATCGTGGTCTTCATGTTCACGTAACGCCCCCCAGTGCTTCAGCCGTGGACGCAGTGTGTCAGACGAGTCGCCGATAGGCAAGGCGCCGGCAATGCCTGGCTCGGAGGGCGCCGACCCGAGCTGCCTGCTCTTTCCGAACTGGGGCCCCCGGGTTACGATCGGGCGCGGAGGTTGGCAATGCAGATGCGGGCATGACGGTGGACACCGGAAAGGCAACGGCCACCCGCACCTGGAGCCCTGGCGCGGTGCTCGGGCTGGTGGTGCTGACCGCCAGCGCCGTGTTCGCCGCGAACCCCTCCGGTGTGCGCGACCGCCTTTTGGGCTCAGCGGTTGCTGCCCCGGCTGCGGTGGCGGTGAGTCGCAACGCCGGGCCGGGGACCCCGGCGGCACCGGTCAAGTCGGTGCTGCGCTCCCAGCCGTGGTGGCAGGGCGTGCGCACCCTGAGCGGCAGCGGTCCGACGACGGTGCCGGCCTTCACCATCACCGGCAACGCTTTGCAGTGGCGGGCCCAATGGACCTGTCAGACCGGCCACCTGAGGGTGGTCGTGCCCGGCCGTCCGCAACCGGTGGTCGACACCGGTTGCCCGGGACCGGGTGTCGGCTACGCCACCACCACCGGGGTGACCAGTCTGCACGTCAGTGCCGAAGGCCCCTGGCAGATCCAGGTCGACCAGCAGGTCGACGTGCCGCTCGACCAGGCGCCCCTGCCGGCCACGACCGCCCCCGGTGCGGCACCGACCTCGGCGGGGTCGTTCTACCGGGTCGACCAGGTGGGTACGGGCACGGTGACCATCTACCGACTGGCCGACGGCACCTACGCACTGCGCCTGGGCGATTTCTACGTCACCCCCAACACCGACCTCGAGGTCCGCCTCAGCTCCCTGCCCGCCCCCCACAGCACACTCGACTACACCTCCGCCCCGTCCGCCCGTGTCGCCTTCCTTGATGTGACGGCCGGATCGTTGAACTTCGTCGTGCCCGCCGGGGTCGACCCCACCCAGTACCGCTCGGTGGTGCTGTGGTGTGACCGCCTCCACAGCGCCTACGCAGCAGCGACGCTCAACCCGACGCCATGACCGGCCCGTCGACACCATGAGCGCCCCGGCCGGCCTGGTCCCCCCGACGGCAATTTCCCGGCCCGCGCTGATCATCGGCCAGCGGACGATCCCCGTGGTCCTGCCCAGCCGGGGTGATCCGCGCCTCAAGCTGTCGGCGGTCATCGTCACCATCCAGGTGCTCGGCCAGACCTTGCTTGGCTTCAAGGTGTCGATCGCCCAGATCCTCGTCTCGGTCGCGGTCGGCGCTCTCATCGAGACGACCGTGTCCTACCGGGCCCAGCACAAGCTGATCTGGCCGGCCAGCGGCATGCTCACGGGCAACAGCGTGGCTCTGCTGCTGCGCGCCTCGGGCACCCGCCACGGGGACTGGTGGAGCCTGCACGGCGTCGGGTTCTTCGTGCTCGCCGTGGGGCTCGCCCTCGCAGCAAAGCACCTCATCCGTCCGGCCGGTCGCCACCTGTTCAACCCCTCCAACGTCGGTCTGGTGTGGATCCTGCTGGTCATCGGGCCCGACCACGTCTTCCCCCAGTACCTGTGGTGGGGGCCCAACGATCTCGGAGTGGCCCTGGCCTACGTCGTCATCGCCGCCGGCGTCATCTGGGTGCTGCGCCCCATACACATGGTCGCCATGGCCACGGCGTTCGTGGTCACCTTTGCCGCCGCTGTCGGGCTGTTCGCTCTGGCCGGGGCCAGCTTCATCGCCATCTGGCACGACGGGCCCATCAGCGGCCTGGCCTACTGGGAGCTCATCGCCCTGTCACCGGAGGTGCTGGTCTTCGTGTTCTTCATGATGTCCGACCCCCAGACCGCCCCCAGTACAGGCCCTGCCCGGATGTTCTATGGCTCCGCCACCGCCGTCGCCGCAGCCGGGTTGCTCGCCTTCCAGCCCACCGAGTTCGGGATCAAGCTGGCCATCCTGGCCAGCTTGACCGTCGTCTGCGCGGTGGTACCGATCATCGAGCGACTGGCTGGGCGCCTCCCCCGACCGGCCACGGCCACCGGCGCGGCCATTGCCCGACCAGCCCCGCTCCCCCGGCCCCGGCGGCTGAGTCACGGCGCTCGCCACCCAGCCGTCGTCGCCGTGGTCATCATCGCCGTGGCCGCCACCGTCAACACCGCCGCCCTGGCCAACAACACCCAGGTCATCAACATCGAGCGAGGCGTGACCGGCTCCCACAACCCGCAGTAGCTACCGACTCACCGGCCTTCCTCGGTCACTTGGCGGCATTGGATGCCATCCGCAACGCGCCGTGCGACGCCGGCGCCCTAATCAGGGGTGCCCAGTGCCGGCACCGTGGCGATGTCGCCTGGGTCGGAGGATGATTCGACGAGCGAGGCCAGGTCGCTGCCGACGAGGGTCTCGTGTTCGAGCAGGGCGAGTGCCACGAGGTCGAGGGTGGGCCGCGACGAGTCGAGCACGGCATGCGCCCGACCGTAGGCGTCGTCGACCAGACGGCGGACCTCCGCGTCGATCTGGGCGGCGGCGTGCTCGGAGTAGTGGGCTGGTTGTCCCGTCCCGTCGGTGCCGGTCGGGTAGGACATCGGGCCGAGAGCGGCGCTCATGCCCAGCTGGCAGACCATGTGGCGGGCCAGATCGCCCACCCGGACCAGGTCGTCGGCTGCGCCGGAGCCCGGTTCGCCGAAGACCAGCTCCTCAGCTGCCCGGCCGCCGAGCAAGCCGGCCATCTGGTCGATGAGCGCGCTCCGGGAGTGGATGAGCCGGTCGACGTCGTCGTGGTGCCACGCCGCGCCGAGGACATGGCCTCGGGCCACGATCGAGATCTTGTGCGGTTTTCTGGCCCCGGGCAGGGCCAGACCGACGAGGGCGTGGCCGGCTTCGTGGTAGGCGACGACCTTGCGGTCCTCGGCGGTCAGCACCCGGGTCTTGGCGACGCCCATCCCCACTCGTTCGATGGCCGCTTCGACCACGGTCATCGGTATGCGGTCGAGCTGTTGGCGGGTGGCCAGGAGGGCCGCTTCGTTGACGACGTTGGCCAGGTCGGCACCGGAGTACCCTTGCGTGAACGCGGCGACCAGGTCGACGTCGAAGTCGGCCGCCCACGGCTTGCCCTGGGCATGGAGGGCGACGATGGCGCCCCGGCCGGCCCGGTCGGGCACGCCGATGGTGATGGTCCGGTCGAAGCGACCGGGTCGGATCAGGGCCTCGTCTAAGATCTCGGGCCGGTTCGACGCGGCCATGACGATCACCCCGGTGCCGGCGTCGAAGCCGTCCAGCTCGATGAGGATCTGGTTGAGGGTCTGTTCGCGCTCGCGTTGTCCCTCGACGACCATGCCCCGCCGGGCGCCAATGGCGTCGACCTCGTCGATGAACACGATGGCCGGGGCCACCGAGCGGGCCTCGGCGAAGAGGTCCCTGACCCGGGCTGCGCCCTCACCGGCGAATATCTCGACGAACTGCGTGGCGGCCACCGAGAAGAACGCCACGTTCGCCTCGTTGGCTACGGCCCGGGCCAGCAGCGTCTTGCCGCAGCCCGGAGCGCCGACGAGGAGAAAACCCCGTGGCGGTCGGGCGCCCATCCGGGAGAAACGCTCCGGCTGGGCCAGGTAGTCGCGAACCTCCCCCAGCTCGGCCACGGCCTCGTCGAGGCCGGCGACATCAGCAAAGGTCACCCGGGACTTCCCGCCGCCGGAGCGCCCGAAGCTGCGGTCACGCATCGACAGGCGTCGTTGGCGTTCGGGGTCTTCGAGGATGCGCCGCAGGGCGGCGTCGAGGTCTTCGGCGCCGACCATGGGGTGCCCGGCCCGGGCGGCGAGCAGGGCTCCGTCGTTCATGACCCCGGCTAGATCGGCCCCCGACAGGCCGATGGCTCTCCGGGCCAGGGCAGCGAGATCGACGTCGTCGGCCAGCGGCTTGCGGCGGGCGTGCAGCGACAGGATGGCTTGGCGGCCCTCCTCGTCGGGACGTTCCAGGCCGATGCTGCGATCGAAACGGCCAGGCCGGAGCAGGGCGGGGTCCAAGATGTCGGGACGATTGGTGGCGGCGACGACGATGATCCCTTCCAGAGGGGAGAAACCGTCGAGCTCGGCGAGGATCTGGTTCAGGGCCTGCTCCTGCTCGCCGCTGTTGCCGGCATCCGCGGTCTTGCCTCCCCGCCGGCGCCCGACCGAGTCGAGCTCGTCGATGAACACGATGGCCGGGGCGTTCTGGCGTGCCTGTTTGAACAGGTCGCGCACCCTTGCCGCGCCGACGCCGTGGTAGAGCTCCACGAAGTCCGACCCCGAGATCGAGTAGAAGGCGGCGCCGGCCTCGCCGGCCACGGCTCGCGCCAGTAGCGTCTTGCCGCACCCGGGGGGCCCGAAGAGCAGGATCCCCTTCGGGATCCGCGCCCCCAAGGCGGTGAAGCGGGCCGGGTCGGTGAGGAAGTCGCGAACCTCGGCCAGCTCGGTGATCGCTGCGTCCTGGCCGGCCACATCGGCGAATGTTGCGGTCGCGTCCTCACCGTCGACACGGCGCGCCCCGCTGCGGATCCCGAACAGCCCTGTCCCCCGCCGATGCGAGATGATCAGATAGACGAGCAGGACGACCAGGATCAGCGCCGGGAACAGCAGGGTGGCCGGGTTCAACAGACGCTTGGTCGTCTGCTGGTCGATGGTCGTGGGGACAACGTCTTTGACCAGCGTGTCGACGAGCTCGGGGCCGCTGGTCTGCAGGAACGGCGTGTTGTACCGGCCCGCCGAGCCGTCATCGCGCACGTAGTCGCCGGCCACGTAGGAGTCCTGGTCGAGGACGTGGGCATCTTTGATCTGACCTTTGTTGGCCAATGCGATGAACGTGTCGATGCGCAGCCGGTCACCGCTCACGTGGGGGACCGAGTTGATCAGCACGAACGCGTAGCCGATCACCAACACGGCAATGGCCAGGGCGCACCACAGCCCGGTCTTGGCCTTCCCGGCCCGCCGGAACCGGCCCTTCTTCGGGTTGGACCGCCCGCTCATCGCCGCTTCGACGGCACGCTCTGGGTGCCCCGGTACCCTCCGCCTGTTGGCCTTCGCCACTCAGCCGTCACGGGCTGTCTGCCTCTTGACCTCGGTGCCTGCACCGTCGACAGTGTAGTCACGGCCCGCCGCATGGGACTCGGC
>JALZAH010000367.1 GCA_030948425.1 Actinomycetota bacterium | reverse complement strand
GTGCGCGCCATCCTCGAGCAGCTCAAGGCGGCCGGGGACAGCTCGGCCGACGAGATGGCGGACCAGCTCGGCGTCACCGTCAGCGCCGTGCGCCAGCACCTGCGACCGCTCGAGGAGCAGGGCCTGGTAGCCCACCGCGACGAACGCAGGGGGCCGGGTCGCCCCCGACGGCGTTACTGCCTGGCCCCGGCGGCGGAGTCGTTGTGGCCCAAGCGCTACGGTCAGCTCACCAACCAGCTCTTGGGCTTCTTGGAAGCCACCGAGCCGGACCTGGTGGCCAGAGCTTTCGATCAGCGGGGGGCGGAGCGGGCCCGGCGGGCCGAGGCGCGCCTGGCCGGCAAGCCCTTCGACGACCGGGTCCGCGAGCTGGCTGCCATCCTCGACGAGGACGGTTATCTGGCCGACGCAACACACGTGGCGCCCGGCTTCTGGACGATCAACGAGCACAACTGTGCCGTTCTCGACGTGGCTCGTCGCTATGACCATGCGTGTTCCAGCGAGCTGGCCTTTCTGCGCCGGGCGGTGCCCGATGCGGACATCGAACGGGTGGCCCACATCGTGAGCGGCGCCCACAGCTGCGTCTACGAGATCCGTCAACACGCTGCTGCGTGACCCAGGACGCAGGGGGCGGCGGTGACCGAAGCCTGTTGCCTGCAGGGCGACTGGGGGTGGCCCCCTTCGGGTACACACCGGCCGTGCCACCAGTGACCAGCCTGTCGGTCTGGGCTCCCCGGCCCCGACGTGTCGAGGCCGTGATCGATGGCCAGCGGCGCCCGATGGAGCGCGACGACCGGGCCTGGTGGTCGCTCGAGACGCCGGTGGCCGCCGGAACGGACTACGGCTTCAGCATCGACGGGGGTCCGGCCCTGCCCGATCCGCGTTCGGCCTGGCAGCCCGCCGGCATCGACGGGCTGTCGCGCACCGTCGACCATGACGCATTCGCCTGGACTGACCGGTCGTGGCGCGGCATCCACCTGCCGGCGGCCGTGCTCTACGAGCTGCACGTGGGGACATTCTCCGCATCGGGAACCTTCGAGGGTGCCATCGCCCACCTCGACCACCTCGTCGACCTCGGCGTGGACGCCGTCGAGCTGCTGCCCGTCGTGGAGGCCAGCGGCGAGCGGGGCTGGGGCTACGACGGGGTCAACCTGTTCGCCCCCCACCACACCTACGGCGGCCCCGACGGCCTCAAGACGCTCGTCGATGCCTGCCACGCTCGCGGTCTGGGAGTCGTGGCCGACGTCGTCTACAACCACCTGGGTCCCGCCGGCAACTACCTGGGCCAATATGGGCCGTACTTCACCGACAGCCACCGCACCAACTGGGGCGACGCGGTGAACGTCGACGGTCCTGACTCCGGCGAGGTGCGCTCGTTCATCGTGGACAATGTCCTAGCCTGGCTGGCCGCCTACCACATCGACGGGTTGCGCCTCGACGCCGTGCACGCCATCACCGACACCTCGGCGGTGCACATCCTGGAGACGATAGGTCTCGCTGTCGCTGCCCTGGCCGCCCATGTCGGGCGACCCCTGTTCGTCATCGCCGAGAGCGACCTCAATGACCCCCGCATCGTGGCGCCCCGCTCGGCCGGAGGCTACGGCCTGGACGCGGCGTGGGCCGACGAGTTCCACCACGCCATTCACGCGGCGCTGACCGGCGAGGTCAACGGCTACTACGAGGACTTCGGCTCCCTAGCCGAGGTGGCAACCGCGCTGCGTCGGGCGTGGGTCTACGCCGGTCAGTACTCACCGCACCGCCGTCGGGTGCACGGCCGAGCGCCGGCCGGCCTCGACGCCTCGGCGTTCGTGGTGTGCATCCAGAACCACGATCAGGTCGGCAACCGGGCCGTCGGCGAACGCCTGTGCCAGCTCACCACGCCCGGCCGGGCCCGGGTGGCCGCCGCCTTGTTGCTGTGCTCCCCGTTCATCCCTCTGCTGTTCCAAGGTGAGGAGTGGGCAGCGTCCACCCCGTTCCAGTACTTCACCGATCACGGCGACCCTGAGCTGGGCCGAGCCGTTACCGAGGGCCGAACCCATGAGTTCTCTTCGTTCGGCTGGACGCCCGAGATGGTGCCCGACCCTCAGGACCCGGCCACCTTCTCCCGCTCGACCCTCGAGTGGTCCGAGGTGGGCGCCGACGAGCACGCCTCCATGCTCGAGTGGTACCGCAGCCTCATCGCCCTGCGCCGGCGGATACCCGACATCACCGATCCCGACCTGGCCGCCACGGAGGTGACCTTCTCCGACAGCGACGGCCAACTGATCCTGCGACGGGGCCGGGTCACGGTCGCCATCAACGTGGGAGCCGTCGCGGTGCCCCTGACCGTGCCCGCCGGCGCCATGGTCGTGGCCTCCCACCCGACGTTCGACCCGGCCGGGCGCCCCAGCGTGCTGGACCCCGACGGCATCGCCATCATCGACACCGCACCGGGGGGCACGGTGATCGCGAGGTCATGGTGATGTGCCAAGTCGTACCATCAAGGGGTGCGACCGACCGTCCCCTCCGCCGCCGGTGGGCTGCGCCGGGAGCTGCAGGCCGCTCACCGCCGGAGCGCCGACCTGGCCACCGAGCTCGGGGCCCTGGAGGACGCCACTGCCGAGAAGCCCGACGATGAGCACGACCCCGACGGGTCCACCATCGGCTACGAAAGGGCCCGGGTCGGCGCCCTCCTGGCCCGGGCCCAGGTGGGCATCGATGATCTGGCCGCTGCCCTGGCGCGCCTCGAAACCGGCACGTACGGTCACTGCCAGGACTGCGCCCGGCCCATCGGCGCCGAACGCCTCGCCGCTCTCCCATCGACCACTACCTGTGTGGTCTGCGCCGGAGTGCGGTCCGCTCAGGGCCGCGCTCGCGCCAACACCTTGACGGTGGCTATCGGGTCGTCGCCGGAGGCGGCCCGTCGAAGCTAGGTCACGACCGACGATCGGGAGGACGGGACCGGGCCCGAAGGGGGGCCGACGGGGCCGTGGGACCGGTGGAGGAGACGGCGACCAGGCAGGCGACGGCGCCCGGCGAGGGGTTCGCCGAGCCCTTGGGTCGAGGGAAGGCCAGGTCACACCACGGGCAGGGAGCGGGATCGGGTCGGCGCCGGGCCACCAACCTGGCTCCGGCGCGAATCATCAGGACCCCCAGACATCGTCCTGTTGCCGAGGGGATGCTCTCGCGAGGCGGTCTTCGCCGGCGGTTGGCGGCGCGAGCCCGGCGGACCAGGTCGGCTGTCTCTGCATGCCGTTGCAGGTCACGTCGGTGCTCTCTGGCGCAAGCTTCGGTGAGCCACGGGTGCATGTCTTGCTCCGGTCTGCGGTTCAGAAGGATCGGCGGTGAGGGGAACGTACGGCCGATTCGACTTCCACTTCAAGTAATTTTCTCTATATAGTTATATTGCTATGTCTCCTGTGCTCGCCCTGGAACCCCGCTCCACCGGACCGGTGTCGATCCAGTCCTCGTTGGCCGTCAACCTTTCCTGCCAGCTCTGCACCCGCCTCTCGCCCTCCGCCGGCAGCCACCTGGCCGAGCAGTTCTGGGACGACGACGAGGGAAGCGGGGAGGAGTTGATCATCCTCGCCCAGCGCAACGGGGTGTTCGCCACCACCTCCTTCGACGAGCTGGCCGCCGGGGTCGCTCAGCGCCCGACACTCGGACCGCTGCCCCGTCTGGCCTCGGAGAGCGAACCTATGCGGGTCCGCATCACCCGCCGCCTCGAGCTGTTGCGACGCTCCGCCAAGCGCCGGGCCGGGTACCGAGAGATGCTGGGGCGGCTCTGGGATGAGTTCCGTGGCACCTGGCAGGGACCGGGGTTTCGCACCGCCGAACACGCCGCCGAGCGGTACCGGACCCGTCTGGGATCAGGGACGGCCTGGCATGACCTGGCACCGAACGCAAAGGTCGACGAGTTCATGGCCGGTTTCCTCGACCAGGTGGGCTACGACATCCCCATCACCCTGGTGCCGGCCCTGGACTTCGGGCGCATGTTCATCCTCGACATCGACGTCGCCGTGGTGGTGGCCCTTCCGGCGACACCGGGGACCAGCGAGCGAGGCACCGAGGAGCTCAGCCGTCAGCTGAAGGCCCTGGCTCACCCGGCCCGCCTGGCCATGATCCGGGATCTGACCCTCCGACCCCGGACGGTCGGCGAACTGGCCCGGGCTTTCGACCTGGCCCAGCCGACGGTGACCAACCACGTGAGATCACTGCGCGATGCCGGCCTCCTGCGCCATGACGACGGCCCCGGTCGGCGGCCCTTGCGGGTCGACCTTGATGCGCTCCGTGCCATCCTGGAGGAGCTGAGCGTCCTGGCCGACCTGAACTCCGCCAACGGCGGCTGACCCGGGGCGGTCGGGTCCTCCGGGATCAACTCGTCGAGCGTGGTGCGCTGCGTCTCCACGCATGACATCGGCTCCGATCTCGGTCGCGGTCCAAAACCCGGACAGCGGTCGGCGGCGATGCCCACCGTGGCCGTAGTGAGCGAGGCGGTCTCGATCTGGACCGTTGAGCATGCCCACGACATCGTGGATCATCGTGGGCCCGACCGCTCGTAGTGCTCGGTCCCCGGTGCTCCGCCGCGGCGGGACGTGGGACGACAGCAGCACCAGGGGACGGATCTCACGGGTGGCCAGCACGCTCGCCCGACCCAGGCACTTCCACAGCGTCTCGGTGCGCACCAGGCCACCGGGAACAGAGGTGAAGGCGCCGGTCACATCGAAGTACCACTGATCGCCGTCGTGGTCCCGGGCGACGAGGTTGACCTTGAGCCCGAGGCCGGGGACCTTGTGGTCGCGCTGCGTGATCTCAAACCCGGCGGCCGCCAGGATGTCTGCGGCCAGCACCAGGGCGGCCTTGCCCTCTTCGCTCGAGCGGGATGCGAGCTCATCGTTGACCGAGGAGATGGGCATGGCGAACAACGCCATCGGCCCCGTCGACCCAGGTCTCCGGGTGTCGGCGTGGTGGTGTTCCTCTTCGGCGACCCGCCGCCGGGCCAGGTCAATGTAGTCAGGGTCGATGTCGTAGCCGACGTAGCGCCGATCGGTGCGCACCGCGGCCACTGCGGTCGTCCCCGAACCGAGGAAGGGGTCGAGGATGACGTCGTCTCTGAAGGTGTAGAGCTCGATGAGCCGTTGCGGGAGCTCGACGGGGAATGGCGCCGGATGGCGAACCCGCCTGGCGGACTCAGGTCGGATGTGCCACAGGTCGAGGGTTGCGTCGAGAAACTCGTCGGTTGAGATCGACGGCACGTGAGGCCGGCCCCGAGCACGGCGATCCTTGACGTCGGCGGCCCGGTCGAAGCGACCCTTCGAGGCGATGATGACCCGCTCGGTCACGTCGCGCAGCACCGGGTTCGTCGGCGAACGATACGACCCCCAGGCACACGAACCCGCAGCTCCGTCCGCCTTCTGCCAGATGATCTCACCCCGGAGCAACATCCCCAGGTCGTCGTCGAGTATCCGGATCACGTCGGCAGCCAGGGACCGGTAGGGCTTGCGGCCCAGGTTGGCCACGTTGACGGCGATCCGGCCACCCGGCTCGAGAACCCGGCGGCATTCCTTGAACACCTCGCTCAGCAACTCGAGGTAGGCGGCGTACGTGGCCGGGATCGCTCCCTGACCGAGAGCCTCCTCGTACTCCTTGCCGGCGAAGTACGGAGGCGAGGTGACGACCAGGGCTACCGAGTTGTCGGGAAGGTCCATCGTCCGGGAGTCTCCGCACACCAACGGATCCTCGAGCATGAACGGATCGGCCAGGGTTTCATCAGGGGAGAGGTCCTTCGGATGGAAGCGCGCGTAGAAGGCCGATGCGTCATGACTCTCGCGCCGGCCCACCCCGAAGTTGCTCGTCGACGTACTCTGCTCGTAGCGCCGGGTCATCGGGGGCTGGTCATCGGGGCTGGTCCACCGGCTCCCCCGGGTCCTGGCGATCAAGGAACTCGGCGATGGCCCGTTCGACCAACAGGTTCGCCGACACGTGGTGAACCATGGCCTCCTCCCGGAGTCGATCATGCAGAGCGGGGGGAAGGCGCACCGCCGTGGTTCTCCGCCCTTCCTCATACATCCTCGGCCGTGCCATCACCGAGAACCTAGGGTCAGCGGCCCCCCCAGATGGTGGATAGTGCGCGCGCAAACCGGGCCGACGGTCTCACCGATGGCACGCCGTAGCCGCCATGACCGGTGCGCAGGTCCCTCTGTCCGGCGACGACGGTCCGGTGATCATGATCATCACCGACGGCGACACGATCCGCGTCGGGTCGACGACCAGACACGGCCGACGGGACGGAGGACCGGTCGCTCCTAAGGTGGGCGGTCACGTTTGCCGGTCCGGCCCTCAGGTGGATGCGCGAGCGGAGCGTCCCAACGGGCGTGGACAAAGTACTCGACCGCCCCACCGTGACCCCGTACGATGGATTCGATGGTCTCCACGACCGTCCAGCCATGTTCGGCCAGGCCGGAAGCGGCCAGGGCGACCGCCCGGTCGAGGTCGGTGGCGGTGGTCGGCAGGACACCCACGGCTAGTTCGAACATGGGCTTGATCAGCCCCACGAGATCGGCTCCCCGGGCCGGCACCTTCGATTGGGCCAGCTGGATGCCCACCTGCCGCAGCGGGATCTTGGTCACGTCGGCGACGATGATCTCGGGGAGCCCACCGAGCACGTCGGGGGCGCCGAGCAGCTGCGGGCTGAGGTCGGCGACATTGGTGCGTTCCAGGTTGACCACCCTGGCGTCCTGGCCGAGGGAGCCGAGGAGCTGCCCGTAACCGACGTCGACGGCCACCACCCGACGGGCACCCCGCTCGAGCAGGGCCATGGTGAAGCCGCCGGTGCAGGCACCGACGTCGAGGCCCAGGCGCCCGTCGACGGCCACCCCCAGGCGGTCGAGTGCCAACCCCAGCTTGCGGATCCCCCGCGGTTGACGGGGGGCCTTGACCACCACGGCGGCGTCACTGCGGACCCTGGCCGCGGGGTTGGTGATGATCACCCCGTCGACCTGGACCCGAAATTCGGCCAGGGCGGCGGAGGGATCGTCGAGGGGCGGATCCCGACGCTGCAGGAGGTCGACCAGGGCGAGGCGATGGCCCGAGCCCCTTCTCATCGGGCGCGGCGCTCGCTCGACTCCCGACCAGCGATGGACCGCCTGATCGCACGGATGAGCGCAGGCTCGGTCGTATTCGTTCGGTAACCACCGAAGCGGTCGTTCATCGGGCGCCCTTCGCCTTGTCCCGCGCTGGCGGTTACGAGCTCGGCCTGCCCGATCCTAGAGGCGAGGGGGCGTCGAGCCGGAACCCGCGAACGCGGCAATCTTCTCCGGAGGAACGGAACAATCCTTTATTGCTTGTTGATGGAGGGTGAAGTTAAGTAGGGGCGTGTCGCCGTCCTCGCCGACGTTCGGTCGTCTCCGAGGCTGGTGAGCCCGCCGCCGCCCCGTTGCCGTGTCCGGTATCAGGCCGACGGTTCGTTGCAGGCCCATGGTCACACCCCGTGGGCGGAGGGGGGACGGGGCCCTCCGCCCGGACGGGGTAGCGAAGTCCAGGCTCAGACCAGGCCCCCGACCGACGAGTAGCGTGATCGCCCATGTCATATCGAACACGGCGCCGAGGAGCCATCAGTGGCGGTGTTGTGGTACTGGCGCTGGTGCTGGGAGCGTCGGCGTGCGGTTCGTCGACCAAGACGACCACGCCGGGCACCCCGGGATCGGCGAGCACCGCTCCGGCGGCGAGTGGGGCAACAACAACCCTGCCCAACTCGGCCACGGTGAGTCCAGCACCTGGTGGCAGCACTGATACCGGCACCATCACCGACGGCGCCGTGCCGGCAGTCAGCGGGGCCACGGACCTGACCAAGGAACCAGTCGTGGCCGGCGGGACCGGGTCCGCCCCCACGGTCCTCACCGGCAAGGATCTGGTGGCGGGCACGGGGGCGGCGGCCAGCGCTGCCAGCACGGTGAAGGTCCAGTACGTCGGGGCCTTCTTTGACACCGGCAAGGTGTTCGATGCGTCGTGGACCGACGGGTCTGGGCCCGCCACCTTCCCCCTCAGCGGTGTCATCCCCGGCTTCAAGGATGCCATCAGCGGGATGAAGATCGGCGGCCGGCGCGAGGTGGTCATCCCCCCGGCGCTCGGTTACGGACCCAGCGGTCAGCCCCCGACGATCCCCGGCAACTCGACGCTGGTGTTCGTGATCGACCTCCTCGCCGTCTCCTGAGGCGGCGCTCGCACCGGACCGGGGCCCGGGCTAGACGGGGACGGCTTCGGGAACGACGGCCGAGGCCCGGGCCGGTCGCCCGTTGAGCAGTGCGGCGGCGACGACGGCACCGGCCAGGAAGATCGCCGCCGAGGTGAAGAACGCCACCGTGTAGCCATGGATGGCACCCTTGGCGATCACTGCCCGACCAGCGGCATGGTGGACCCGGACGTAGGTCGTCGTGGCGCCAGCCGCCAGGGTCGACAGCAGGGCGGTACCGATCGAACCGCCGACCTGCTGCATGGTGTTGACCATGGCCGATGC
>JALZAH010000363.1 GCA_030948425.1 Actinomycetota bacterium | reverse complement strand
GCGAACGACAGCCCGGCGGTGTGCAGCAGCCGGGCGATGCTCTGCGTGACCTTCATGGCCCGCTCATCGAGAGCACCGGCGCATCCGACCCAGAACAGGTACTCGATGTCGTCGGGGATCGTCTCGGTGACGACGGGGACCTCGAAGCCGAGGCCCTTGGTCCAGTCCAGGCGCTTGGAGCGGCCCAGACCCCAGGGATCACCCTGATTCTCGATGTTGCGGAGCATGGTGCCGGCCTCGGTCGGGAAGCGGGCCTCCATGAGCACCTGGTAACGGCGCATGTCGAGGATGGTGTCAACGTGTTCGATGTCGACGGGGCACTGCTCCACGCACGCCCCGCAGGTGGTGCATGCCCACAGTTCGTCTTCTTCGATGACGTTGCCGATGATCGGCGTCTGGGCCTGCTCGACGCTGTCATCGGCGCCGCGGTCCTCGAACACGAAGGCCTCGTTGCCCTCGACGCTGCCGACCTGGGTCCCCAACAGCGCTGGGGCGCTGGCGAAGAGCTGGTCGCGCAGGTCCATGATGATCTTCTTCGGCGACAGCGGCTTGCCGGTGTTCCACGCCGGGCACTGGTCCTGGCAGCGTCCGCACTCGGTACAGCTGAGCATGTCCAGGCGTTGCTTCCAGGTGGTGTGCTCGATCAGGCCCACGCCGAACACCGTGTCCTCGGTGAGCTTCTCGGGGTCCATGTCCGGGGTGGTGTCGAGCGGGCCCAGGGCTTTGGGTCGACGGGAGAAAAGGACATTGGGCTCTGCCACGAAGATGTGCAGGTGCTTGGAGTTGACCACGAAGACGAAGAAGCCCCACACCACGCCGATCTGAGCGAGGATGGAGATGGTCTCCAGATGGCTGTTGACCGACGGGCTCAGCGGGGACAGGGCGTCGCCCACCAGGTGCGAGGCGAATGGCCACCAGGAGTTGCCGTAGGGGAAGTAGCCCGTGCGCACCTGGGCCCCCCTGTAGAGGAACAACGTGGCGATCACGCCGAAGATGAGCAGCAGGACCAGCCATGCAGCCAGGGTGTGGGAGCCGTAGAAGCGGCTCTTGCGCTCCTCGCGCCGGGGGTTGTGCTTGATGCGGATGATGGTGAAGGCGATGAGGGCGGCGAGCACGGCGGTGGCGAAGAAGTCCTCCAGGAAGGCCAGGACCTCACTGTGACCGATGAGCGGGATGGCGAAGTTCCGTTGGAACAGCGCCCCGTAGGCCTCGATGATGGTGAACAGCAGGATGATGAAGCCCCAGAACGTGAAGAAGTGGGCCACGCCGGGGAGGCGCCAGCGCAACAGCTTCCGCTGGGCGAACACGTCCATGATCTCGGCTTTCATCTGGGCGGGAACGTGGCGCATGCGCCCTGGTGCCGGGCGTCCGGTGCTGACCAGTCGAGAGAGGAACCAGCTCCGGCGGACGACGAACGCCAACCCGACAAAGGTGGCGGCCAGTCCGATGGCGATTCTCAGGGGCACCCACGTCTCCTTCTCGGCCCGGACCGGCCGATGGCAAGTAGTCGGCGAACGTTATCCAACGGTCCAGTGGTGGGCCAACACGACCCGACGACGCCCAACTGGGCGGTCCGTGGCCACTGCATCGAGGCGGTTAACACAGTCGAAACGTGGACGACGTAGCACCGAAACACGGCCACCGTAGGGTCTCGTCGTCCACCATCGCGACTCGAAGTTAGGGGCTTCTATTGTTCCACGTCCTGACCACAAGCCTACCGGCGGCGGCCTTTGCGCCCGACAAGGGCAACATCAGCAACGGTGACAACGCCTGGATCTTGGCCAGCGCGGCGCTGGTGCTGCTCATGACGCCTGGCCTGGCCTTCTTCTACGCGGGCATGGTCCGGCGCAAGAATGCCCTGGGCATGCTCATGCAGAATTGGGTGGTGCTGGGCATCGTCGGGGTGGTGTGGGTGTGGTTGACCTACAGCCTGGCCTTCGGCAACGACCTCAACGGCGTGGTCGGCGGGTTCCACTTCGCCGGCCTGGCCCACATCGACACCGAGATCGTCCCCGGCTACACGGGGGCCGCCGCTCAGACCATCGATCCGATCGTGTTCGTGGTCTTCCAGATGATGTTCGCCGTCATCACCCCGGCGTTGATCACCGGGATGACGGCCGACCGGCTCAAGTTCGGCGCCTACTGCGTGTTCATCACCTTGTGGTCGATCTTCGTCTATGCACCGATCGCCCACTGGGTGTTCTCGCCGAACGGCTGGCTGTACAAGCTCGGCGCCCTGGACTTCGCCGGCGGGACGGTCGTCCACATCAATGCGGCCATGGGCGGTCTGGGCATCCTGTTGGCTTTGAAGAAGTCGAAACGCAATCGCGCCGGCTTTCCCAAGACACCCATGAAGCCCCACAACCTGCCGTTCACCGTCCTCGGTGCTGGCCTGCTGTGGTTCGGCTGGTTCGGCTTCAACGCCGGTTCAGCCCTCGGCGCCAACAACCTGTCGGCCCACGCCTTCGTCAACACCAACACCGCCACCGCCGCAGCCATCCTTGCCTGGATCCTCGTGGAGAAGCTCCGGAGCGGGAAGTCCACCACGCTGGGCGGTGCCTCCGGCGCCGTCGCCGGGCTGGTGGCCATCACCCCCTCGTGCGGGTTCGTCAACCTTCTGGGCGCCACCGTCATCGGGGTGCTGGCCGGCGCCATCTGCGCCCTGGCGTGCTCGGTGAAGTTCCGCCTGGGCCTCGACGATGCGCTCGATGTCCTGGCCGTGCACTTCGTCGGTGGGGTGATCGGTGCCCTGGCCATCGGCTTCCTCGGCACCACGGCGTTCAACAGCCTCGGGGCCAACGGCCTGCTCTACGGGGGTGGGGGCAAGCTCCTCTACCACCAGGCCATTGCCGTCGTCTGCGTCGCCCTGTACTCGCTGGTCGTCTCTTTCATCCTGGCAAAGCTCGTCGACAAGGTCATGGGCCTGAGGCTGAGCGACGAAGACGAGCAACTCGGTCTGGACCTCAGCCAGCACGACGAGGGCGCCTATGACTTCGAATCGGTCCTCGGAAGCGTCCGGTCCTCGCTGACCGGCGGCTCCACCACGGCCACCAAGGCGACGGAGGTGACGTCATGAAGCTCGTCACCGCAGTGATCAAGCCGTTCCGCATCGACGAGGTCAAGACGGCCCTGCAGGAGCACGGGATCAACGGCCTGACCGTCAGCGAGGTTCAGGGCTTCGGCCGCCAGCGGGGTCACACCGAGGTGTACCGGGGGGCCGAATACACCGTTGACTTCGTTCCCAAGCTCCGTCTGGAGCTGGTCGTCGATGACCACGACGCCTCCATGGTGATCGACACCATCGCCAAGGCGGCCTGCACCGAGAAGATTGGTGACGGCAAGATCTGGACAGTGCCGGTGGAGGAGATGGTTCGCATCCGAACCGGCGAGCGCGGCAGCGAGGCGTTGTAGGGCCCCTTCCCCGGCGTCAGGCCCGCAGCGTCAGGGCGTCGACGACCGTGGTCTCGATCATGTCGCGCACCTCCCGGGTCATGGCCAGCTTGTCACCCGAGGATCCGGTCACGTAGAAGACGTCGACGACCTCCGCTCCCAGGGTGTTGACGAGCGTGGCGTCGATGGTCGCCCCTGTCGCCGTCAACGCCTTGGCCACCTGGTAGAGCACCGGGCCGCGGTCAGGAGCGCGGACCTCGACGAGGGTGCGCTGGGAGGCAGCGTCGTTGTCCACGGTGACCCGGATCCGGACCGGATCGGCCCGCTGGACCCGCCGCCTTCCGGCGTAGGCCCGCTCCCGTTCGGCCAGGCGCTCGTCGAGAGCCAGACGTCCGTCGAGGGCGGCGGCCAGATCGGACCGGACCCGGTCCCAGTCCGGCAACACGTCGAGCGCCGGGGTAACCACCAGGTGGAGCACGGCCATGGCCAGATCATCGTCGGAGCGAACGTCACCAGACCGGGTGACCGCCGAGCGCACAGTCACGGCTCGCAGGGCCAGCACTCCGGCCACGGTGGCAAGCAGCCCGACCCCGTCGGGGGCCACCACCAACACCTGGTTGCCGTCGGCCACCAGGTCGAGGACGCCGGCGGCCACCCGCCGCCGCTCATCGTCGCTCAGCATCGCCGGTTCTGGCGTGTGGGGCGTGCCGGCCAGGGCCAGTCCCACCCGCTCGACCAGGCGCCCGACCAGACCCGCCTTCCACGGTCCCCAGGCGCTGGGTCCGGTGGCCAGGCTGTCGGACTCGGTCAGGGCGGCGAGCAGTTCGAGGGTCCCGACGTCGCCGACGGCCTCGGCCACGGAGGAGATGGTCACCGGGTCGTCGAGGTCCCGGCGGGTGGCGACCTCGGACAGGACCAGGTGGAGGCGCACCATGGCCTCGAGGGTGGCGGTGTCGCCGGGACCGAACCCCATGCGCGGCGCCAGGTCACCCACCAGCTCGATGCCGATCTCGGTGTGGTCGCCGCCTCGACCCTTGCCGATGTCGTGGAGCAGTGCCCCCACGAGGAGGAGGTCGGGGCGGGCCACCGTGCGGACCAGGGTCGAGGCGTTGGCCACCGTCTCCAACAGGTGCCGGTCCACCGTGAAAAGGTGGTAGGCGTTGCGCTGGGGCCGGTTCCTCACCGGTCCCCACTCGGGGAGGAGGCGACCCCAGATGCCGAGCTGATCGAGCGCCTCGATCGCCCCGACCGCGGGCTGGCCAGCCCCGAGCACCCGGATGAACGCCTGGAGCAGGTCCGGTGGCCACGGGCCGTCCATGTCGGGGGTACGGGCGGCCAGCCGGTCCAGGGTGGTGCGGGCCACGGGCAGATCGAGCTCCGCCGACGCGGCCGCGGCCCGCAGGACCAGGGACACGTCGGCGCCGGGGTCGGCCTCAGCCGTCAATGCGATCTCGTCGTCGCGGCGGACCAGGCC
>JALZAH010000360.1 GCA_030948425.1 Actinomycetota bacterium | reverse complement strand
CGACGCGGTCGGCACCAGGAAGCCGCGGACGCTGTCGACTGCCAGGTAGGCCCGGTGCTCGGGTCCGTGTCACCAGGGGCAAGGTAGCGATGGGGACGCATCACACAGGAAACCGGTCGATGACCTTGTCGTAGCTTGCCTGGGCATCGGTGAGAGCCATGCGGGAGTAGATCTCTAGGCTGGTGCGAGAGGCGTGACCTGAGTAGGGCTGGATCAAGGCGTCGTCGATGCCCTGGGTCTTCAGCCAGGTGAACAGGAAGTGCCGCAGCCGGTGCGGGGGCA
Organism: Actinomycetota bacterium; assembly: GCA_030948425.1. Taxonomy (GTDB): domain Bacteria; phylum Actinomycetota; class Acidimicrobiia; order Acidimicrobiales; family Palsa-688; genus JALZAH01. The sequence goes on along the minus strand of JALZAH010000360.1, from coordinate 3,245 downwards.
TGTTGTGGTCGAGGCCAGCCTTGGCCGCGTAGCGAGCAAGCAGGGCTCGAACGCCTCGGGTCGAGTAGGGCTTCTTCCAGCTGGACTCGAACAGAAAGGCGGCCGCCTTGGCCTGCTGGGCATCGATGTGGAGGGCCAGGGTCTCCTTGAACGTGCTCGGGAAGGGCACGGTGCGGTCCTTGGCCCCCTTGCCCTGGGTGATGCGGATGCGGCAGGCATCCAGATCGACGTCGTCGACGCGGATTCGAACCAGCTCGGAGACCCTGACCCCGGTGAAGAGCAGGGTCTTGATGAGGACGATGTCCTGGCCGCGACGACCGGTCCACACGACCTCGTAGTAGCGGCGGATCTCAGCCTCGGTGGGGACGTAGGGCAGCCGCTTCGGCTCCCGCTGGACCTCGACCTCCAGCTCGGTCCGGAGATGGCGGAACACCGCTTTCAGATACGCGTAGTCGGGATGCTCAGCCCTCAGGTGCTTGGCCAGCTGCCGGGCCTTGCGCTTGGGTGGCGTACGGATAGGCGTTGCCGGGACGGAGACGGGGTCGCTCACGATGCTGTGGCCGCAAGGTCGAAGTCGAGGTGGCGGTCCATGTCGAGCTCGAAGAGGCCATACGGGCGGATGTTGGACCAGAACAGCGCGGTGAGGCCCCGTCGGTCCTCGTCGGTGAAGCGTTCCTTCCATGCCGGGTCCGAGAGCACGCGCTGCACGAGGAGGGTGTTGACGTGGACGAGGGCGGCCTGCAATAGGTGCAGGGCCAACATGGAGACCTCCTGGTGCTCCTTGTCCGGCCCGGCCAGGTCGCCCTCCTTCCCGTAGAACACCACGCCGTTCGCGCTGTTCCAGTTCTCCACCACCTGGAGACCGCCGTGCACCTCCTGGCGCATCTCCTCCGAGGCCAGGTACTCGCAGATGAAGATGGTGCGCACCGCCCGGCCCAGCTCCTCCAGCGCCGCGTAGGTCGGGTGCTTGGGCCCGCCCCGGGTGAAGCGACGAAGGACCTGCTCGGCCTCGGCCGTGCCCAGGCGCAGGGCGGTGGCGTACTTGACCAACTGGTCGTACTGGCGGGCGATCAGGTCCCAGTCGATGGGGCGGGCAGAGATGACTCGGGCGATCCGGTCCCAGGACCTGTCGTCGGATCCGCCGGGGCCGTAGAGGCGGGCGGCGCCGATGTTCTTGAGCCGGGGCATGAGCTTGAAGCCGAGGAGCTGACAGAAGGCGAAGCCCACCACCGAGGCCCCGTGGGTGTCCACGTAGTTGCGGTCGATGTCGGCCGAGGTGAAGTGGCGGAGCAGGCCCTCCAGCATGGCCGCCACCTCGGAGGCTGAGCAGCTCGTGAGCTGGGAGTAGATGCACACGCTCTTTCGCTCGACGTGCCAGTAGATCATCACCCCGGCTCCGCCGTAGCGGACGTGGTACTCGGTCATGAAGTTCGACGACCACGAACCGAACTTCTTCGAGTCCGACGCACAGGCGGTGCCCTGGCCCCACAACGCCTCGTCGCGCACGGCGAAGGTGGCGTTGACGAGGCGGGTGACGGCCCGGCGGAGGTTGTCCCGGTTGACGAACAGTCGCCGCACCCGGCGCAGCATGGCTTCGGACTCGCCGCCCGCCCCGCCGGCGACGTGGCGGATGCCCACGTTGGTGCCCAGGGCGAAGAGCACCAGCAGCAGGCGCCGGCGCAGGACGGCCCGGTCGGTGATCTCCCGGGAGGCGACGGAGGTGAACTCCTCGGTGAAGCCGGCGTCGAAGTCGGCCTCCTTGAGGATGTCCAGCAGGTCGAGGACACCCCAGCGCCGCTCCACCTCGGCCTTTAGGGCCACCAGATTGGTCGGCTCGGGCACCGCCGGTGTCGGCGGCACGTGAATCCAGGGCTCGCCCCGCCGGGTGGTGATCCTCACCCCGCCGGTGGTGGCGGCGGCGATGCCCTCGTCAAGGCGGGTCAGGGCCGCGCCCAGACGCTCCTTGAGGTCGGCCACGAACGCCGAGGGGTCGAGGGGCTGGCGGATGGCGGCGTAGTGGACGTCGCGGTTGGCATCGAAGTCGGCGGGCAGGTCGTCCTCAGGGTTGCGCCACCGGGTGGCCCCGGCGACATAGACCTCCCGGCGACGGATCGCCTCCCGTAGCGACCGCAGCACGCACAGCTCGTAGGGGATGCGCTCGACCCGGCCGTCGTCGTCCACCACGGCGTCGGCCCACTCCCGCGGGACGACGCCCTCGATCGGCACCTTCTCGCCCTGGTCGTAGAAGCGATCCCGGGCCGGCCGATTGGTGTTGCGGCGGAGCAGGTCGAGGGCGTCCATCACCGGGCGGTAGGCGGTGTTGTTGCAGCGGAACTCCAGCGCTGCCAGCAGCTTGGGCAACATGCGGCGGTAGTGGGACGAGTACGAAGAGCGCAGCACGGTGCGCACCCGCTGGCGGAAGGCGGTGTCGTTGGCCTTCGCTTCGGCCACCAGGTCCTTGAGCGTGGCCTCGCTCACCACCGGGTACAGGGCGTCGCGGACAGTGTCGTCGGGGTGGTCGAGGGCGGCCTCGGCCAGGGCGAAGAGGAGGCCCTGCTTGCCCCGCACCCGGCGGAGGTCGTCGAGCATCTCGCCCCCGACCTTGCGCTCGGCGGTGACGTCGACCTTGTGAACCAGGGTGATGAGCAGGTCGACCAGGCCGTCAATGATCTCGGTCTGGCGAGCCCAGCACAGCGAGGCCAGCAGCGTGAGGCGCACCGGCGCCGGCGACGCCCGCAAGTCGGAGGGGTACAGCCGGGCCGCCCGAGCCCGCCAGGCGTCGACCAGCTTCTCGGAGCACTCGGTGAACAGCTCGGCGGGAAGACCGATGGCCCGTACCCGAGCCAGCTTTTCCGTCTCGACCACCAGGGTCTCCATGTTGCGTTTGCCGGGGTCGGCCTTCAGCTCGGCCAGCAAACCGGTGTCCCCGTCCTGGTCGTCGTTGGTCTCGGCGACCAGGGCTTCCAGCCCGGCGACCGCCTTGGCGGTCAGCCGAGTGGCGACATCAGTGGTGAACCGCTGCTCGGACGCTGCCCGAGCCGTCCCGAGGACCCGTTCCAGGCGACTGGGTGCCGGCGGCTCGATGCGTTCCACCCGGCATCGGGCCACCAGCGCCTCCCGCAGCCGTTCGTCGGAGAGCTCGACCGGGCAGACCTCGTCGGCCAGCCAGGTGGCGAGCTTGTCCTCGTCGGCCACGGTGGCTTCGCCGAACCCGAGCGCCTTACGGATCTGGGCCCGGTGGTACT
>JALZAH010000344.1 GCA_030948425.1 Actinomycetota bacterium | reverse complement strand
GGCCAAGGCGACCCTGGCCCGCGAGTTCGCCATTAGCCGTGAGACGGTCTACCAGTACCTGCGAAGCGCGTCCTGATCGCTACCTTGCCCCTCCGGTCAGCTTCGGGAGTTCCGGGCCTCAAGAGGGCCGCTTCGATCACGTCCTTGACCAGCACCACGGCGCCGAGCGCATCGGCCAGGGATCGGGCGAGCGTCGACTTGCCCACGCCGGGCAGTCCGCAGACCAGGATCAACCGTCCCACAGCTCGGCACCATAGGGCACGTATGAACTGTCCTGGGTACCGCGGACACTCGTTGGTTTGGTTTCTCGCTGTGTCGGTTGACCCGACCTGGTCATCATTGTGCACCACGATGTACGTGGCCGGCCTCACCCCCCAGCCTGCTCAGGCCACCTCCCTGCGAGCGGCGTGCCAGGCGGCTTCGTGCTCCTCTGGAGGGATATCGCCGCAGGCGCCGTGGAGGCGGGCGGTGTTCCACCAGTGCACCCACGCCGCGGTGGACACCTCGACGTCGTCGAGGTTGCGCCACGGTCCCCGGCGGTGGATGAGCTCGTTCTTGTAGAGGCCGTTCACGGTCTCGGCCAGGGCGTTGTCATAGCTGTCCCCGACCGTGCCGATGGAAGGAGCCGCCCCGATCTCGGCCAGGCGCTCGGTGTAGCGCAGCGAGGTGTACTGGCTTCCTGCGTCGGAGTGGGCGACCAGGCCGGCCAGGACGCTGGCCCGGCGCCAGATGGCCATCTCCAGGGCGTCGAGGACGAGATCGGTGCGCATGCTCGTGGCCGCCTTCCAGCCCACGATGGTCCGGGAGAAGGCGTCGACGATGAAGGCGACGTAGACCGTCCCCGACCAGGTGGCCACGTAGGTGAAGTCCGACACCCACAGGCGGTTGGGCTCGGAGGCGGCGAAGAGGCGTTTGACCAGGTCGGGGGCACGGACGGCGGTGGGATCGGCTTTGGTGGTCCGCTGGGACTTCCCACGCACCATCCCGGCGATGCCGAGGGCGGCCATGAGCCGCCCGACCTGGTCCCGGCCGACGACGACGCCTTCTCGCCGCAGCTGCTTGGTCACCTTGCGCACGCCGTAGACGGAGTAGTTCTCCGTCCACAGCTTGAGGATCCTCGGCTTGAGCACGGCGTCGGACAGCGACCGCGCCGACGGTGGGCGGGCCTTAGAGCAGTAGTAGGTGGAAGGGGCGACCTCCAGGGCGTGGAGGATCGGCTCGACCCCAAAACGCCCACGGTGGGCATCGATGTAGGCCACTACCGCCTCGGTCGGGGGTCGAGCTCCCCCGCGAAGAAAGCTGTTACGCGGATTTCCGCGTAACAGTTTTCTTTGCCCGGGAGATCCGGTGAACCGGCTTCGGTTCGTCGAGGCGGAGAAGTGCCAGCACCACAACGTCGCCAAGGCGTGTGCACTGCTCGAGGTCTCCCGGTCCGCCTTCTATGACTTCGCCCAGCACCGCCCCTCGGCCCGAGCGCTCGCCGATGAGGCCCTGGCCGAACGCATCGAGGCCGTCTTCGACGCCAGCCGGGGCACCTATGGCTGGCCGAGGGTGCATCGGGCCCTGCGGGAGGAAGGCGTGCACGCCAGCGGCAAGCGGGTGGCCAGGATCATGGCCCAGAAGGGCCTCATCGGCCGCTGCCGGCGGCGCTGGACCAAGACGACCATCTCCGACCCCCAGACCAGGGCCATCGACCTGCTCAAGCGGGCCTTCGGCCCCGAGGCCGTCGAGCTCGACCGGGTCTACGTCAGCGACATCACCTACATCTGGACCTGGGAGGGCTGGCTGTACCTGGCCACGGTCATCGACCTGGCGTCGCGGCGGGTGGTGGGCTGGTCGATGGCCGATCACATGCGCACCGAGCTGGTCTCCGACGCCCTCCGGATGGCCATCGCCGCCCGAGCGCCGGAGCCGGGGCTGATCTTCCACTCCGACCGGGGGACGCAGTACACCTCGGCGGAGTTCACCGAGCTCCTCGCCGAGCACGCCATGAGGCAGTCGCTGTCGCGACCCCGCCAGTGCTGGGACAACGCGGTGGCGGAATCGTGGTTCGGGACCCTCAAGGAGGAGCTGATCCACCGCCAGTCCTGGGACAGCAGGGCCCAGGCCCGCAGCGCGATCGTCGACTACATCGAGGTGTTCTACAACCGCCTGCGGCACTCCTCCCTCGGCTACCTCAGCCCCGCCGACTACGAAGCCCGCCGTCGGGCCCGGGAGGCCGCTCCGGCAGCCTCGCCAGCGACCACTTCGGCAATGGGCTGTCCGGGCAGGACCCCGCCGTGACGTCGGCCCTTCGGGCCGCCTGTCACACTTCGGCGGGGACCATGCCCGTCCACACCATTGCCGAAGTGGTCGGTACATAACCAACCTGTCCGTCATATCGGGTCAACTTCACTCGCTGCGTTCGGCTGGCACGCTCCCGGGCCGGGTGACGGGGAGCAGGACGACACCGTTGACCATACCGAGCGAGGCGTTCTGTCGGTCGCACGGGGAGGGACAGAGCACCACATCCCCGTCGCCTACGCC
>JALZAH010000343.1 GCA_030948425.1 Actinomycetota bacterium | reverse complement strand
GGGGCAGGCGACCACATCGACCGGCAGCGACAGGTCGTCGACCAGGCGGCGCACCACGAGAAGCTGTTGCCAGTCCTTCTCCCCGAAGTAGGCGCGGCAGGCGCCGGCGGCGTCGAAGAGCCTGGCCACCACTGTGGCAACGCCGCCGAAGTGGCCGGGTCGGCTCCTCCCCTCGTAGACGTCGGTGAGCACACCGAACCGCCCGGAGGCCGTGGCGGCGGTTGTCGCGGGGGAGGGGTCCGGGTACATCTCGGCCTCCGAGGGGGCGAACACGATGTCGCCGCCGCCTTCGGCCACCACGTCGAGATCGGCGTCGAGCGTGCGGGGGTAGGTGGCCAGGTCTTCCCCCGGGGCGAACTGCAAGGGATTGACGAACACGGTGACGGCAACCACGTCGCACTCGTCGGTGGCCCGCCGGATGAGCGACAGGTGGCCCTGGTGGAGCGCACCCATCGTCGGCACCAGGCCCACGGAGAGCCCCTCGGCCCGAGTCCCGTCGAGCCGAGCCCTCAGCTCGGCCACCCTGTCGATCACCTCGACGGCGCCGTCCGGAGCCCGGTCGGGATCGCCGCGATGGGGGCGGCTCGGTGCTTCCGACAAGGAATTCCTCCCACGTTCCGGCCCCGGGGTCGGGTGCCGTTCGTCGCTACAGCGTACCCGCCCGCCGCACCTCGCCTTCGGCCCGCTCCTCCCAGCCCGCGGGCACGACATCCGGCGCGATGTCGGCGAGAGGCGCCAGCACGAAGCGGCGTTCGTACATGCGGGGGTGAGGCACGACCAGGTCGGGTTCGTCGACCCGCAGGTCGCCGACCAGCAGGATGTCCACGTCGAGGGTCCGCGGACCGTTTCGTTCAGCCCGGACCCGGCCGGCCGCGTCCTCCAGATCCCGAGCGAGGCCGAGCAGATCCCGCGGGGCCCGATCGGTCCGTAGCTCCACGACGACGTTGAGGTAAGGCCCCTGCCCTTCGGGACCGCCCACCGGGTCGGTCTCGTACACCGGCGAGACCTGAAACACGTCGGGCAGCCCGGCGACGGCGCCGCGCAGATGGGCCTGGCGATCGCCCAGGTTCGATCCGAGCCCGAGGAAGGCGCGATGCGGCCCGGCAGTCACCCGCCCGGAAGTCGGCGAGGGGCGGAACGGCTGATCCGCACCCCGGCCGTGGCCAGGTCGACGGAAACCGGCGGTCGGAGCTTGCGCACGCCCACGGTGACCGACGTGACCCCTGCCAGGGCGACGACCTCCTGAGCGATCCGGTCGGCCAGACCTTCGAGCAGGGTGAAATGTTCCTCGGTGGCCACCCGCACTGCGGCCCGGGCCACGGCCCCGTAGTCGACGGTGTCGGCCAGGGCGTCGGTTCGCCCGGGTGTGATCAGGTCGGCGTCCACGTCGAGATCGATCTCGAGCGGCTGGGGGCGGTCACGCTCCTCGGCCAAGGCGCCACAGATGCCCAGGACCCGAAGGCCCCGCAGCTCGATCCGGTCGCTGTCACCCAACGGCTCGGCCGCCGTTCACCCTCCTGCCGGGCCCGACCGGCGCCCGGAACGCGGGGAGGGCGCAGCGCGGCCTGCTGCACGCGAGGCCGGAGCGGCATGGCCCTTTGACCGGGATTTCGGTGGTGGTGGTGGCGGCGGCGTGACCATGGCCGCGGCGGCGCTGACGACCTGCCGTCCGATCGGACCCATCTGGCGTTGGTTGAGCTGTTCCACGATGGCGATGGCCTGGGCGGGGTCGGTCACCAGGCCGGCGTACACGAGGTAGCCGGCGGAGATGCCCTGAAGCCGGTCGCTCAACTCCTCCTGGTGGATCAGCACCCGCTCGCCGGCGTCGAGCCACCCCTTCATCTGGGGCAGAAGGTCGCCCAGCACCTCGGGGGCGCTGTCGTGGGGACCGAAGGGGATGTGCACCGACACCACCCCGGCCTCGTCGTAGGAGTGGAGGTTGTGAGGCGACGGGAGCAGGGAGACGACCCGGTTGAACCCCTGTTCCCGGATCCAGATGATCTCCTCCTGGCGGCGCACCGGTCGGTGGGAGCGGGCGTACCCACCCGGGCGCTCACTGACGGCCAGTTGGTTCTTGATGATCCAGGCGAAATTGCGGGGGGCGATCCCCGACGCCCACTTGCCCTTCATGACCTCAGCCCTTTCATGACCTCAGCCCTTTCACGGGCTCAGCCCCATCATGACCGGAGCCGAAGGAGTTGGGCGGTGGCGGCCACGTCGTGCACCCTGAGCATGGTCGCGCCCTGGCTCAGGGCCCAGGCTGCGGTGGCCAGCGACGCCTCCAGACGGTCGGCGGCAGGTTCGGGCGTGGGATGGGCGGCGGTGAGGCGACCCAGGAACGACTTTCGGCTGGTCCCGACCATGACGGGAAAGCCGGCAGCGACCAGGACGTCGAGGTGGCGGAGCAGGGTCAGATTGTGGGCCGGGGTCTTGGCGAAACCGATGCCGGGGTCGACCCACACCTCGCGCACGCCGGCGTCTCGGGCCTTACGGGCCCGGTCGACCAGATGGTCGCGCACCTCGGCGACGACATCGTCGTAGTGGGCATCGGTCTGCATGGTGGCCGGTTCGCCCCTCATGTGCATGGCCACCCAGCCCACCTCGGCGTCGGCGGCCACGTCCCAGAGGCAGGCGGACACGTCGTTGACCATCGTGGCACCGG
>JALZAH010000028.1 GCA_030948425.1 Actinomycetota bacterium | reverse complement strand
ACCGTCACCATGGTCATCCAGGTCAACGGCAAGGTCCGCGACCGCGCCCAGGTGGCTCCCGACATTGGGGAGGCCGGGGCCCTCGCCGTGGCCCGGGGGTCGCAGAAGGTCATTGCTGCCTTGGGCGGCACCGAGCCCCGGAAGCAGGTTGTGCGCCTGCCGAAGCTGGTCAACCTCGTCGTCTGACCTTGCGGCCCGCGGTGGTCCGCCCCCGGGGCTACATCTTGCGGATCTTGAAATACCGGCGGACATCGCCTCCGGACATCACCGCCAAGAGAATCCCGAGCAGGATCGCCACGACCAACAGAGCTATCGCTACATACCCGACTATTGCCATGCTGGTCCCCCGACCTGTGGATACATCCGACGGTGAGCAAAGTAACATATGGCACATATCGGTGTCGATGGGGGATACCTGCCCGGACCCTTGCGTCGGCCGCAGGCGAGCCGGTTGGTCAACAAGCCCGGAGATCGGTGATGATCTGGGCAACGACCTCCTCGGCGGGTGACGTCGGCCTTGGAGTCGGTCACTCGTTGCGCAAGAAGCGCTCCAGCTCGGCGGCGATCTCGTCTCCGGAGGGAAGTCCACCGAGGAGGTTGCCGGCTGCCTTGTCGGGCTCGGCGTCGAGCTGGGCCTCGAGCTGGCGGACCATGGCCGCGTGCTCCTCGCTACCGGCGATGAGCTGCTCGATCTGGGCCAGGGTGGTGGCCGCCGACGTGGACAGGGCCTTGGTGTCGGTCTCGATCTCGGTCAGACGAGCGAGCTGCTCGAGCAGGGCGGCGGCGGCTGCCGGGTAGGGCATGGCCGATACGTAGTGAGGGACCCTGGCCCACAAGCCGACCGCCGGGATGCCGGCCTCTGCCAACGCCCGCTCGAGGCCCCCCTGGATCCCTGAAGGAACGTCGATGGTGTGCGGGATGAAACCCACGTCGGCCGCCAGCTCGGCGGTGCTGGCCGTGGCCGTCAGGCGCACGGGGCGGGTATGGGGGACAGGCGCCGGGAACGCTCCCAGGCCGACCATCATCTCCACCCCCAGGCGTGATGACAGGGAGAGCACTTCGGCGATGAAGCGGTGCCAGCGCATGTCGGGCTCGGGGCCGGTCAGCATGAGCACGCTGCGACCGGTCCGATTGGTGGCCACCTGCAGACGTATCTCCGGCCAGCGCAACTCGGTCGACACCCCGTCGACGACACGCAGCGTCGGACGCCGGGCCCGATGGTCGATGAGCTCGTCGGCGTCGAAGGTGGCCAGGGTCTCATGGGGCATGGACCCGAGCAGGGCGGCGGCGGCGGTGGAGGCGGCCATGCCGGCGTCGACCCAGCCTTCGAGGCTGACGACCAGAACCGGTCGCTCGAGGGTGGGCCAGGAATGGATGGTGGCCAGGTCGGTCACGGGAGCCGCCCGAGGGCCTCTTCGGCCTTGCCGGCCAGACCGGCGATGGCATCGGGATAGGAGCTGAAGTCGAAGTCGCCGTCGCCCATGGCCCCAGCCACGTAGCGAGTGTAGACACCCTCGAGGATGCAGGCCAGCTTCCAGTAGGCGAACGAGAGATAGTAGGCGAGCTGGCTGATGTCGCGGCCGGACACCTCGGCGTAGCGCTCGGCGACCGCGGCCCGAGAACCGAAGCCCGGGGCACTCGTCGCCGACGCTCCGAGGGGTGAGTGCTCGCCAGTCTCTGCCCAGTAGGCCAACAACCCGGCCACATCGGCGAGCGGGTCGCCGAGCGTGCACAGTTCCCAGTCGAGGACGGCGACGATGCGCCCGGCGTCACCGACGACGGTGTTGTCGAGGCGGTAATCACCGTGGACAACGGTTGCCGATCCCTGTTCGGGGATGCCGTTGACCAACTCGGCGTGGACCCGATCGACGGCTTCGACCGAGGGCCCGGCCTGTTCGTCGCGCGCCGAGCGGTACTGGGCGTACCAACGCTTGAGCTGGCGGGCGATGTAGCCCTCCCGGCGGGCCAGGTCGCCGAGGCCGATCCGATCCACATCCAGGCTGTGGATCTGAGCCAGCGTGTCGACCAGGGACCGGGTAGCGACGCTGCGTGTGGGCTCGTCGAGGCTGGCCGTGGCCTCTTCCTCGGTGCGCAGGACGTGGCCGTCGGCGAAGTTCATGACGTAGAACGGAGCGCCGTTGACCGCCGTGTCGGTGCACAGACCGAGGGCGGACGGCACGGGGACACCGGCGGCGCCCATGGCGGCGATGATTCGGTGTTCGCGACCCATGTCGTGAGCGGTGGGTAGGAGAGGCCCGGTTGGAGGGCGGCGCAGCACGTAGCGCTGACTGGTGTCGTCCACCACTTGATAGGTCAGGTTGGAACGACCGCCGGCGATCAGCTCGAAGTCCAATGGCAGGCTGACACCGGGAATGTTCTCGGCGAACCAGGCGCTCACCTTGGCAGGGTCGATGCCTTCGGGTCGGCCCGGACGGCCGGTAACCTCGGCAGAGGCGCTCCCGCCGCCTGGTTGTTCAAGGTCGGTCATGACGGCCAACCTAGAGCCTGAGAGGAAGGCCACACCTGATGGACGTCACCGATACCTCCTTCGAGGTCGACGTACTGGAGCGGTCGGCGCAGGTTCCGGTCGTGGTGGACCTGTGGGCATCGTGGTGCGGACCGTGCCGCACGCTGGGTCCCATCCTGGAAAAGGTTGTCGAGGAGACCGACGGCGCCGTCGAGCTGGTGAAGGTCGACGTTGACGCCAATCCCCGCGTGGCGGCCACCTTCCAGGTCCAGTCCATCCCCGCGGTGTACGCCATCTCGGAGCGCAAGGTGGTGGACAGCTTCGTCGGCGCCCTGCCCGAGCCCCAGGTCCGCCAATGGTTGGCCAAGCTCACCCCGGAGCCGAGCGAGGTGGATCAACTGCTCAGCGTCGGCGATGAGGCCTCGCTGCGCCAGGCCCTGCAGCTGGAGCCGGCCAACGACCGGGTGGCGGTGGCCCTCGCCACCCTGCTGGTGGCCACCGACACGGCGGCGAGCAAAGCGGAGGCACTCAGCCTGCTCGAGCGGGTACCGGAGACAGCGGAGACCCGGCACCTGGGCGCCCAGGCCCGGGTGGGCGACGAGGTGGTCGACGTCGACGGCGGTGACATCGCCACCAAGCTCGACGACCTCTTGGAGCGGGTCAAGGGTGACGACCAGGCCCGTCAGGAGTTCGTCGACCTGCTCGAGGTGCTCGGTCCTGAAGACCCGCGCACGGCCGGTTACCGCAAGGCGCTCACCACCCGGCTGTTCTGAGCACCCCGCCGTGTGGCTCGACCTGGGCGGGACGCGCTTCGACCTGACATCGAGGGCGTTGGTGATGGGCATCCTCAACCGCACCCCGGATTCCTTCTATGACCGAGGGTCGTACTGGGATCTCGACACCTTCCTTCGACGCGCCGAGACACTGGCGGCCGACGGTGCCGATGTGCTCGATGTCGGCGGGGTCAAGGCCGGGCCCGGTCCCGCGGTGAGCGAGGCCGAGGAGCTCGACCGGGTGGTTCCGGCTGTCGCCACCCTCCGGGAGCGTTTCGACGTGGCTCTGTCCGTCGACACCTGGCGGGCGTCGGTCGCCGCCGCCTCCTACGACGCTGGCGCGGTGATGGGCAACGACATCAGTGGTTTCGCCGACGCCGAGTACCTCCCGGTGGCCGCCGCCGCCGGCGCCGCGGTGGTGGCCACCCACATCCGCCTCGGCCCGCGTGTCGCCGATCCCGATCCCCACTACGACGACGTCGTCGCCGACGTGTCCCGCTTCCTCACGGCTCGGGCCACCGCCGCGGTGGCTGCCGGTGTGGCCCCTGAGCGGGTGGTCATCGACGCCGGCCTGGATCTGGGCAAGTCGGCCGATCAATCTCTGGAGCTGCTCCGGGCCTCGGACCGCCTGGCGGCGCTCGGCTACCCGCTGCTGCTCTCGGCGTCCAACAAGACCTTCCTCGGTGCGTTGCTCGGCCTGGACCTCGCCGAGCGGGGCCGGGCATCGACGGCCGCTCATGCCCTGGGTGTCAGCCTCGGTTGCCGGATCCTGCGGGTCCACGACGTGCGCGCCACCCGGCGGGTGTGTGACACCCTGGCCGCCGTGCTCGCTTCCCCATGAGCCCGCCGGAGGGCCGGATCGTCTGGCTGATCGAAGGTGACGACCCCGTGCTGGTGGCCGAGGCCACGAAGGCGACCATCGACGACCTGGTCGGCGACGCCGAGCGCAGCTTGGTGGTCGAGGATTTCGGAGGCGACGAGATCGATCTGGCTGCCGTGGCCGACGCCGCCGCCACCCCGCCGTTCCTGGCCGAGCGTCGGGTGGTTGTCGTCCGCCACATCGGTCGCTTCGGCACCGAGGAGCTCGCTCCGCTGTTGGCTTACCTGGATGCACCGCTGGAGACCACGTCGGTGGTCCTCGTCGCCGGGGGTGGTCGCCTGGCCCCCAAGCTGTTGGCCGCCGTCAAGGCCCGGGGTCACGTAACCGGTACCTCGGTCAAGGGGAAGATGGCCAAGACCTTCGTCCGCGACCGCATCAAGGCCGCTCCGGTCGTCCTCGATGGGCGGGCCGCCGCTCTCCTCGAAGCCCACCTGGGCGAGGATGTGAGTCGGCTCACCGCCCTCCTCGAGGTACTTGGGGCGGCGTTTGAACCCGGTGCCCGTCTCGGCCCCAACGACATCGAGCCCTACCTGGGCGACGCCGGCTCGGTTGCTCCCTGGGACCTGACCGATGCCATCGACAGCGGCAACACCGACGTCGCCCTCGGGGCTTTGCGCCGCCTGCTCGAAGCCGGCGAGCGCCATCCCCTCGTCGTGCACGCCATCATCGCCCGCCACGTCGCTTCGCTGCTGCGCGTCGACGGGCCGGCCATCACCACCGAGGCGGCGGCGGCCGCAGCGATGGGTATCGCCCAGGGGCGGAGCACCTACCCGGCGAAGAAGGCGCTCACCTCGGCCCGCCGTTTCGGTTCGCTGCGCATCGTCGACGCCGTGGCGATGGTGGCGGACGCCGAGATCGCCCTCAAGGGAGGTCGGGGCGAGTGGCCCGACGATCTCGTCCTCGAGGTGCTGGTCGCTCGCCTGTGCCGCTTGGCCCGGTCCGGGGCGGGGAGCCGGTGAACACCAGCCTGTTGGACATCATCGCCGTTGGGGGAGCGGGCCTGGCTGCGGGCGCCATCAACGCCATGGCCGGCGGCGGGACGCTCATCGCCTTTCCGTGCCTGGTGGCGCTCGGTGTGCCCACCGTTTCAGCCAACATCACCGTCACCGTCGGCCAGACCCCCGGGTACCTCGCCGGCGCATGGGCGCAGCGGGCCGACCTGGGTTCGGGGCTGCGCTCGGCCAGGCGGTTGGCGATCTTCGCCGGGGTCGGTGCCGTCGTCGGGGCCCTGCTGCTGCAGATCACCCCCGAGAGCGTGTTCAAGGCGGTCGTACCGTTCCTCATCCTGGCCGCCTGTGGCGCTTTGGTGTTCGAGAACCGGGTGCGCAGCTTCGTCCGGGGCCGCTCGCCGGGCGCTCCGGCCGAGGACGCCGTCGTCGGTGGCGGAAGCGCATGGCTGCTGCCGATGGTCATCGCCGCAGGTGGGGTCTACGGGGGGTTCTTCGGGGCCGGGCTGGGCATCATGATCCTGGCGCTGCTCGGATTGTTCTCCGATGCCGGCATGGTCCGCAACAACGCCGTCAAGCAGGTGCTGTCGTTCGTCATCAACCTCATCGCCGCCGTCGTGTTCGCACTGGGCCGCCATGTGGCCTGGTCGCTGGTGCCCTCCCTGGCCGTCGGTTCGATCATCGGCGGGATCCTTGGGGCTCGGGCCGTCCGCCTGGTAAAGCCGGTGTACCTGCGGACCTTCGTGGTCCTCTTCGGCCTGGCCGTGGCCATCGAGTTCTGGGCCAGTTGATCGCCGCCTCCCCGGCCGGCCGGAGGGTCCGTCAACGACGCTTACATCGCCGCTCTGCTCGGCGGGATCCGCCTCTACCACGAGGCGCTCGGCCAACCCGTCGAGGTCATTCCCATGTCCATCCCCGTCTCGGTGCGCAAACCGGAGGATCCCGAGGGCACCAACCGGATCGCGTCGGCCCGCATCGCCGGTCCTGTGGCTATCGCCGACCCCGCCGAGCGGATGATCCGCATCGGCCAGTTGCTTCGCGAAGCCCGGGGTGAACCGGCCATCGAGGCCAGTGTGGCCATGGCCCCCATGGTCGCCCGCCTCCCCGGTTCGGTCATCGCCCGCTTCGGGGGCGGGATGACCAAGAGCAACGATCTGCAGGCCAGCAACATCCCCGGACTGCGGGAGGATGTCTACCTGGCCGGAGCCAAGATCGAACGTGTCTACCCCTTTGGGCCCCTCCCCGGCTGCGCCATGATGATCACCATGCTCAGCCACGGCCAGACGTGTTGCGTGGCCGTCAACTACGACGCCGCCGCTGTCACCGACCCGGTCCGGTTCACCACCAGCCTGGCTGGCGGGTTCGCCGAGGTGATGGCGCTCAACCCGGGCTCTGCCGAGCCCGTGGTCCGGCGCTGAGGGGTCGCTCAGCCCTGGTCGGCGGCGGCCAAGGTGTTGATCCGCCGGACGAGGCGGGACTTACGATTGGCCGCTTGGTTCTTGTGGATGGTTCCCTTGGCGGCCGCCTTATCCAGCCGCTTCAGCGCAACGCGCAGCTCGTCGGCCGCCGTCTCCGTGCCGTTCTCGGCCGATTGCACGGCCTTCTTCACCCGAGTCTTGATCTCCGAGCGGGCCGCCTTGTTGCGGACGCGCCGAGCTTCGTTGGTCCGGTTGCGCTTGATCTGGCTCTTGATGTTGGCCATACCGTCCTACAGGAGATTGAGGGAACCGGATCAAACTAGCAGGCCGTAGCCGCGCCGACCTGTCGGCTTATCGGGGCCCGGCCGGCGTCGCCGGGGTACCGTCGGTGGCGTGACCCCGATCGACAACGTCGATGACAGGTCCCTGCACTGGCACGGGCCCTCCCCCCGGCTCCGAGTCCTCCGGCGCTATCAGGTGGGCGCGACCGCCGCCGTCGCCGGCGTGGCCGCTGCGGTGATCGTATGGTCGGCGGGGGCGGGAGTGGACGCCGTGGTCGTCGCCCTGGTGGTCGTGGCGGCGGCCGCTGTGCCCGCCGATGTCGTGGCCGGGCGCCGGGTCCGGGCCTGGGGGTTCGCCGAGCGGGGCGACGACCTGTTGGTGCGCCGGGGGGTGATGTTCCGTCGCACGTCGGTCATCCCCTACGGCCGGATGCAGTACGTGGAGGTCACCGCCGGACCCTTCGAGCGGGCCTTCGGCCTGGCCACGGTGCAGATGCACACGGCGGCGGCAGCCAGCGATGCCCGGGTGCCGGGCCTGCCGACCGCCGAGGCGGCCCGCCTCCGCGACCAGCTGACCTCGTTGGGCGAAAGCCAGGCCACGGGGTTGTGATCGACCCTTCCACCTACCCGCCACCGAGCGGCCCGCCCATCCCCGGGCTGACCGGCAGGTGGGAACGCCTTCATCCTCTCTCGCCGATCGTCCGGGCCGGGAGAGGGCTGATCGCCATCCTCTTCGTCGTCGTCCTCCCCCTGGCCAGTGGCGGTCAGGGGGGGTCACTGGGCAACGACCTCGGCCACCTGGCCGGCCTCATCGTCCTGCTGGTCCTCGGGTTCATCTCCTGGCTGGTCACCCGGTGGCGGGTGGAAGGCGGCGTCCTCCGGGTGGAGAGCGGTCTGATCCGGCGGACCTCGGAGCGCTTCCCACTCAGCCAGATCCAGGCCATCGACACGGTTCGCCCCGGACTGGCCCGGATGTTCGGTGTCGCCGAACTGCGGATCCGCTTGGCCAGTGGCGGCGGCAAGGCCGGCCGCCTGGCCTACCTGGGCAACGTTGAAGCCGAGACGCTGCGAGCCCGTTTGCTGGCCCTGGCCCATGGCGTGGCCGAGGAGACCCCGTCCCCGCCCGAGCATCCCCTGCTCACTGTGTCCTCCCCCCAGCTTTTCGTGTCCATCCTGCTCACCAGCACCGGTCTCATCTTGGAGGTGGCGATCGTCGCCCTCATCGTCTTGGCGTTCGTCGCTCCGGGCGCCGCCGGGGCGGCCCTCAGTGCCGGGGCCGCGGGCTTCTTCGGGCTGGTGGTGGCCTTCTTCCGGCGCTTCAACGGGGACTATCGCCTGACCGTCGCCGAGGCTCCCGACGGCCTCCGGCTGCGCTCCGGCCTGGTGGAGACCTCGTCGGAGACGATCCCACAAGGGCGGGTGCAGGCTGTGCGGATGGTCGAACCGCTGGCCTGGCGTCCGTTTGGGTGGTGTCGCTTGGAGGTGGACGTGGCCAGTCAGAAGAACAAGGGTCGTCAGGACCGGGCTCAGTCCAGGGCAGCCCGGGCTCTGCTCCCGGTCGGCAGCCACCAGCAGGCGGCCTGGCTGATGGGGCGCGTCTTTCCCGACCTGCCCGCCGACCGGTCGGCTCCGCCCTCCCGGGCCCGATGGAAGTCGCCGCTGCGCTTCCGGTTGCTGTCCTGGGGCGCCAACGACCGCTACGCGGTCACCACCAGCGGCCGCGTTCGCCGGGTCACCGACTGGGTGCCACTGGCCAAGGTGCAAAGCGTGCGCCGGGTCGAAGGACCGCTGCAGCGCCGCCTCCGGCTGGCCAGCATCCACCTGGACACGGCCGGGCGGCGGGTGCACGCAGTGATCCGCGATCGCGACGGCACCGAGGCCGCCGAATTGATGGTGGCGATCCCGGAGCGATGTCGCCGGGTCCGCAGGCAGGAGCACCCACCCATCTGACGGGTCCCGCCGTAGGTGGGCCAGACTGGTGCTCCCTTCCGGCCGCCATCCCCGAGGAACCTGTTGCCTGCTGCGCCGTCCCCCCAGCCTGTGTCCCCCTCCGGTCCCCGCCGACCGGCTCCGGCCCCCACCACCGGGGATCTGTCCCACATCCGCAACCTGAGCATCGTGGCCCACGTGGACCATGGGAAGTCGACGTTGTCGGACCGGATCCTGGAGCTGACCGGCGCCGTCGACGCCCGGGACATGCGGGCCCAGTACCTGGACTCGATGGACATCGAGCGGGAGCGGGGCATCACCATCAAGGCCCAGAACGTCCGGGTGGCGTGGAAGGACACGACCATCCATCTGATCGACACGCGGGGCCACGTCGACTTCGGCTACGAGGTGAGCCGCAGCCTGGCCGCCTGCGAGGGCGTGGTGCTGCTCGTCGACGCTGCCCAGGGCATCGAAGCCCAGACGCTGGCCAATGCCTACCAGGCGCTGGAGCACGACCTCGAGATCGTCGCCGCCCTCAACAAGATCGATCTGCCGGCCGCCGACCCCGACCGCTATGCGGGGGAGATAGAAACGGTGCTCGGGGTGCCGAACGACCAGATCATCCGCATGTCGGCCAAGACCGGGGTGGGCGTGGCCGATCTGCTTGATGCCATCGTAGAGCGGATCCCGCCCCCGAAGGGCGACGCCGGCGCTCCCCTGCAGGGCCTGATCTTTGACTCCTACTATGACCAGTACCGCGGTGTGGTCAGTGCCGTGCGGGTCATGAACGGTCGTCTCGTGTCCGGTTCCCGGGTCCGTTTCCTCCAGACCGGCCGGACCCATGACCTCGAGGAGATCGGGGTGCGCACACCGTTGAACACCCCGGTCAAGGTCCTCGGTCCTGGGGAGGTCGGCTACCTGGTCGCCGGGATCAAGGACATCGGCGAGGCCCGCAGCGGTGAGACCGTCACCGATGTCGCCCACCCGACGGACAAGGCCCTGGAGGGCTACCAGGATCCCAAGCCCATGGTGTTCTGCGGGCTCTACCCGATCGACGGTGACGAGTTCGCTCTCCTGCGCGAATCGCTGGAGAAGCTTCGTCTCAACGACGCCTCGGTCAGCTATGAGCCAGAGACCTCCGGGGCCCTCGGCTTCGGATTCCGATGCGGGTTCCTGGGCCTGCTCCACATGGAGATCGTTCGCGAACGCCTCGAGCGCGAGTTCGGCTTGTCGCTCATCGCCACCGCTCCCAGCGTCGAGTACCGGGCGTACACCACCACCGGGTCGCTCGTTGAGGTCCACAGCCCCTCGGAGATGCCCACCCCCGACAAGCTCGAGGGCATCGAGGAGCCGTACCTGCAGATCTCCGTCCTGGCGCCCAGCGAGTACACCGGGACCCTGATGGATCTGTGCCAGACCCGGCGGGGCGTCATGATCCGGATGGAGTACCTCTCGCCCGAACGCCTGGAGCTGGTCTACCGGGTCCCCCTGGCCGAGATCGTCGTCGATTTCTTCGACGCCCTCAAGAGCCGCACCAAAGGCTATGCCAGTCTCGACTACGAGCCAGCAGGATGGGAGAGTGCCGACCTGGTCAAGATCGACGTGCTGCTCAACGCCGTGCCCGTCGACGCCTTCAGCGCCATCGTCCACAAGACGAAGGCGTCGGAGTACGGCAAGCGGATGACCGAGAAGCTGCGCACGCTCATTCCCCGCCAGATGTTCGATGTGCCCATCCAGGCCGCCGTCGGCGGCCGGATCATCGCCCGGGAGACGGTCAAGGCCAAACGTAAGGACGTCTTGTCCAAGTGCTACGGGGGTGACATCACCCGGAAGCGCAAGCTGCTCGAGAAGCAGAAGGAGGGCAAGAAGCGCATGAAGAACATCGGCCGGGTGGAAGTACCCCAGGAGGCGTTCATCCAGGCCCTCCGCCTCGACGACTGAAAAGGCGCCGCCCCGCTCTTCTCGTTGCCGGCCGGGCACCTCTAGCTTGGGAGCCATGACCATGCCAACGGTCCTGTGGTGGATCCGCCGAGACCTGCGCCTGCGGGACAACCCGGCCCTCAACTCGGCGGCCGCTGCTGGCCGGGTGGTCGCCGTCTTCGTCGTCGACGACGCCCTGTGGGGGCCCGCAGGTGACGTCCGTCAAGCTTGGATGGTCGGGGCACTCGCCGCCCTCGACGGTTCCATCGGTGGCCACCTGGTTGTGCGGCGTGGCCATCCCGCCGTCGAGGTTGCCGCCCTGGCCAACGAGCTCGGAGCCACCTCGGTGTACGCAGCAGCCGACTTCGGCCCCTACGGCCGCCGCCGCGACCAGGCGGTCGCCGCCGCTCTCGCCGATCGCGGGGTGGACCTGGAATGGGTCGGATCGCCGTACGCGGTGGAGCCGGGCAGCGTGGTCAAAGAGGACGGCACCGCCTTCAAGGTGTTCACCCCGTTCTCCCGGGCCTGGGTGACCCACGGCTGGTCCGAGCCCGTCGCCCGGCCACCGCGCATCACCTGGGTCGGTGACGTCGGCGGGATGGATCTGCCCACCGCTCCCCAGGTCGGCGCCGACCTGCCCACGCCGGGGGAGCAAGCCGCGCAGCGCCGCTGGGAGCGGTTCCGGGACGAGGAGCTCGACGACTACGCCACCAGGCGCAACGAACCGGGCGGCGACCACACGTCCCGTCTGTCGGTGTATCTGCGCTGGGGTTGCATCCATCCCCGGACCCTGCTCGCCGACCTCGACCCAGCCCGCAAGGGTCATGCCATGTTTCGCAGCGAGCTGGCCTGGCGGGAGTTCTACAGCGACGTGGTCTGGCACAACCCTGACAGCGCCCGCCACAGCCTGCAGCCGGCCATGGCCTCCATGCGCCTCGACGGAGGCAGGAAGGCCGATGAGCGCTTCGAGGCGTGGGCCGCGGGGCGCACCGGTTACCCCATCGTCGACGCCGGTATGCGCCAGCTGCTGGGCGAAGGATGGATGCACAACCGGGTGAGGATGATCACCGCCAGCTTCTTGGTCAAGGACCTTCACATCGACTGGACCCGCGGAGCCCGGCACTTCATGAACCATCTGGTCGACGGCGACCTGGCTTCCAACAACCACGGCTGGCAGTGGGTGGCCGGAACGGGGACCGATGCCGCCCCCTACTTCCGGGTCTTCAACCCGGTCCTCCAGTCCAAGAAGTTCGATCCTGACGGCACCTTCATCCGCCGCTGGGTCCCTGAGTTGCAGTCCGTGCCGGCCAAGGACATCCACGCCCCGTGGGAGGCAGAATGCCTCCCTCCCGATGTCGGGGACTACCCAGGGCCGCTCATCGACCATGGTGCCGAGCGAGATGAGGCCTTGGCCCGGTACCAGGCGACCAGAACCTGAGGCGTCTCAGGCCCCCGGGCGGGATGTCAGGTTCGGCGGCGGTGTCAGGCCAGTGCGGCGGCCAGGATGGCGGAGACCTGGTCGGCTTCCACCAGGAACCCGTCGTGGCCCACGGCCGAGGTCATGGTCACCAACGGAGGACGGCGGGGTAGCGCAGCGACGAGCTCGTGCTGCAGCCGTAGGGGGTAGAGGCGATCGGTATCGACGCCGGCGACCGTGACCTCGGTGGTGACCCTGCTCAGGGCTGCCTCGATCCCACCGCGGCCGCGGCCCACATCGTGGTGGTCCATGGCTCGGCTGAGGACCAGGTAGCTGTTGGCATCGAAGCGGGAAGCCAACTTGAGGGCCTGATGATCCAGGTAGCTCTCCACCTGGTAACGGCCTCCGGCGAAGGGATCCTCGTCGACTTGCGCGGCGCGACCGAACCGGCCGGCCAACTCCAGCTCCGCCCGGTACGACAGGTGTCCGAGGCGGCGGGCCACACCGAGACCGCGCGCCGGGCCGGACCCGGGTTTGGCTTCGTAGTAGTCGCCGCCGGCGAACCCAGGGTCGAGACGGATGGCCTGGGCCTGGATGGCACACAGAGCGATCTGCTCGGCGGTGGCCGCCGCCGCACTGGCCAGGACGATCGCCCGCTCGACCCGGTCCGGAGCGGAGATGGCCCATTCCAGGACCCGCATGCCGCCCATCGAGCCACCGACCATCGCCGCCCAGCGGTCGATGCCCAGGTGGTCGGCAAGTGCCATCTCGACAGCTACCTGGTCCCGTACGGTGATGACGGGAAAGCGAGATCCCCATGGTGTGCCCTCCCCATCGAGCGAGGCTGGCCCGGTGGTGCCCTGGCAGCCGCCCAAGACGTTGGGGCACACCACGAACCAATGGCGGGCGTCGAGGGCGGCGCCCGGTGCGACGATGCCATCCCACCACCCAGGGGAGGGATGCCCAGGCCCAACCATCCCGCTCACATGCGAGTCCCCGGTCAGGGCATGGGCCACCAGCACGGCGTTGGAGCGCTCCGCATTGAGTTTCCCCCAGGTCTCGTAGGCAATCGTCACCGGGCCGATGGAGCCGCCCGCCTCTAGAAACAGAGGATCGCCGTCGATGACGGTCACCAGTTGACGGTCGCCGAGCTCGTCGCCCGGGTGCCACGCTCCGCTGGCGGGAAGGCGATCCCAAGGGTCTCCAGGCCGCCGGGCGGACGTTGGGCGACGGGCCATCGACGAAGCGTAGGACGTCGCCGCTCAGGTCTGGGCGGCCGCGAAACCCCGGTCGAGGTCGGCCAGGATGTCGTCAATGGTCTCGAGACCCACGGACAGGCGCACCAGGTCGGGCGTCACCCCAGTGGTCTTCTGTTCAGCCTCGGAGAGCTGCGAGTGGGTGGTGGTCGCCGGGTGGACGACCAGGCTTCGCACATCGCCCACGTTGGCCAACTGGCTGTGCAGGGTCAGGGCGTCGACGAAGCCGCGCCCCGCCGTCGCACCGCCTGTAATCCCAAACGACAGGATGGACCCGGCACCGCGGGGAAGAAGCTGACGACCTCGTTCGTACCACGGAGACGAGGGCAGCCCGGGGTAGACCACCCAGGTCACCTCGCTGCGCCCGTCGAGGAACTCGGCTACTCGCTGGGCGTTGGCCACGTGTCGCTCCATGCGCAGGCTGAGGGTCTCCAGTCCCTGGATGAACAGAAAAGCGTTGAATGGCGACAGCGCCATCCCAATGTCGCGCAGGCCCTGCACCCGAGCCTTGGCAATGAAAGCGCCAGGGCCGAGCACCTTCCAGTATTCGAGTCCGCCGTAACTGGGATCGGGCTCGGCAAAGCCACGGTGCTTGCCGCTGGCCAGGAAGTCGAACCCGCCGCTGTCAACGATGACCCCGCCGATGGCCGTGCCGTGACCACCGATGAACTTGGTGGCCGAGTGCACAACGATGTCGGCGCCGACGGTCAGTGGGGCGGCCAGATAGGGGGTGGCCAGGGTGTTGTCGACAAGGAGAGGCAACTGGTTGCGGTGGGCGACCCCGGCGACGCCGGGGATGTCAAGGACGTCACCTTTCGGGTTACCGATCGTCTCACCGAACAGGGCCCGGGTCGCGGGCCGGATCGCCTTCTCCCACGCGTCGAGGTCGTCAGGGTCCTCGACGAAGCTCACCTCGACCCCGAGCTTCGGCAAGGTGTAGTGGAACAAGTTGTAGGTGCCGCCGTAGAGCGACGACGACGAGACGATGTGGTCACCGGCCTCCGCCAAGGTCAGGACAGCGAGGGTCGTCGCCGACTGGCCGCTGGCCGTGGCCAGGGCCCCCACGCCACCTTCAAGATCGGCCACGCGCTCCTCGAACACTTGCGTCGTGGGGTTCATGATCCGGGTGTAGATGTTGCCCGGCTCGGCCAGGCTGAACAGGGCCTCCCCGTGGGCGCTGTCGCGAAACGAGTAGCTCGTCGTCTGGTAGATGGGCACGGCGCGGGCGCCGGTCGTCGGATCGGGGACGGCACCGGCATGGATCTGCCGGGTTTCGAAGCCGAGACTCTCTTCGGACACACAAACCTCCAGGTGAATCGGGTCCTTGGCGGAAGAACCATCGAAGCCCGCAAACCTTAGCGAGTGTGTCGGGTTTGAGAAGAGACCGGGTCCTCACTGAGCAGCGGTGAGTCCTTTCACCTGCTCGTCGCTCAACTCGATCGTCGCGGCCGCGCAGTTCTCCTCTACGTGACCGACCGTCTTGGTGCCCGGGATGGGGAGCATGACCGGTGACCGCCGGAGCAGCCATGCCAACGCCACCTGAGAGGGCGACGCACCCGTCGCCCGGACGACGTCGTCCACGGCGCCGCCGGGCTTGGCCAGCTCACCGGAGGCGATCGGGAACCAGGGGATGAAGCCGATGTCGTGGGCCTCGCAGTAGTCGAGAACATCCTCGGACTTGCGTTCCGTCAGGTTGAAGAGATTTTGCACGGTGACCAGCGGGACAACCTCGCGGGCGGCCTCGATGTCGGAGACCGAGACCTCGGACAGGCCGACGTGGCGGACCTTGCCCTCGTCGATCAGCTCGGCCAAGAGGCCGAACTGCTCGTCGGCGGGGACCTTGGAGTCGATGCGGTGCAGCTGGAACAGGTCGAGGCGCTCGAGGCCCAAGCGGCGGAGGCTCATCTCGCACTCCTGACGGAGGTACTCGGGACGGCCGACCGGTAGCCACTGGCCCGGCCCGGTACGGGTCAGGCCGGCTTTGGTGGCGATGACAAGCTCGTCGCCATAGGGGTGCAGGGCCCGCCTGATCAGCTCTTCGCTGACATTGGGCCCGTACGAGTCAGCCGTATCGATGAAATCGACGCCAAGCTCGACCGCCCGGCGGAGGACACGGATGCACTCATCGGGGTCATCCGGTGGCCCCCATACCCCTTGACCGGTGAGCTGCATGGCGCCAAAGCCCAAACGGTGCACCACCAGTTCTCCAAAGCCGAACGTCCCAGAGGATGCGACGGGTTTTTCTGAGACGTGCGTGGACAACGGCTCCTCCTCGTTGCGGGACATGTGAGACCCGACAGTGGACTGATCGTTGGTTGTACCCACATGTGGCCTGGGCATCCCGAAGTTCGCCCGGCCGCATGCTCGTCCTGGTGAATACAATGCCGAACCGCCTGTGCCGCCGTCAGGTGGGACGGCGAGAACGGCACCATGCCGCCATCAACAACGCCCGGAGCTACGAACCATGCTGACCCTCACCCACCTTCAGCACCTCGAGGCCGAGAGCATCCACATCATGCGTGAAGCGATCTCCGAGAGCGAGCGGCCGGTGATGCTGTACTCGGTCGGCAAGGACAGCTCGGTCATGCTCCATCTGGCCAGGAAGGCGTTCTACCCCTCCAAGCCGCCCTTTCCTCTCCTCCATGTGGACACCACCTGGAAGTTTCGGGCCATGTATGCGTTCCGGGACGAGGCTGCTGGCGACGCGGGCATGGAGCTGATCGTCCATCAAAATCCCGATTGCATCCGCTTGGGCATCAACCCCTTCACCCACGGTTCGGCGATGCACACCGATCTGTGGAAGACCGAGGGCCTCAAGCAGGCGCTCGATCTCCACGGCTTCGACGTCGCCTTCGGGGGGGCCCGACGGGACGAGGAGAAGTCGCGAGCCAAGGAGCGGGTCTTTTCGATCCGCTCTGCCCAGCATCGCTGGGACGCCAAGCAGCAAAGACCCGAGCTTTGGCACCTCTACAACGCCCGCAAGAGACCGGGGGAGAGCATCCGGGTGTTCCCACTGTCGAACTGGACCGAGGTCGACGTCTGGCAGTACATCCACGTGGAGCAGATACCAATTGTGCCCCTGTACTTCGCAGCCCGTCGGCCGACGGTCGAGCGCGACGGCATCTTGATCATGGTCGACGACGACCGGATGCCGCTGCATCCCGACGAGGAGGTCGTCATGAGGACCGTTCGCTTCCGCACCCTTGGCTGCTACCCCCTTACGGGGGCAGTGGAGAGCGAGGCGACGACACTCAGCGAGGTTGTGGCCGAGACGCTCCTGGCCACCACGTCGGAGCGCGACGGTCGGGCCATCGACCACGACTCCAGCGCATCGATGGAGAAGAAGAAGCGGGAAGGGTACTTCTGATGGCCGGTAGCGACCATGACCCAGTGGCCGGCGATATCGAGGCCTATCTGGTCGCTCATGAGAACAAGACGATGCTGCGCTTCCTCACCTGCGGCAGCGTGGACGATGGCAAGAGCACGCTCATCGGAAGGCTGCTCTATGACGCCAAGTTGGTGTTCGAGGATCAGCTCGCCGCCCTGGAGGCGGATTCCAAGAGATTGGGCACGCAGGGTGGGGATCTGGATCTGGCCCTCCTGGTCGACGGCCTGATTGCCGAGCGTGAGCAGGGGATCACCATCGATGTCGCCTACCGGTTCTTCTCCACCGACCGGCGTACGTTCGTGGTGGCCGACACACCTGGCCACGAGCAGTACACCCGCAACATGGTCACCGGTGCGTCGACGGCCGACCTGGCGGTGATCCTCGTCGATGCTCGGAAAGGGGTCCTCGTCCAGACCCGGCGTCACAGCTTCCTCGTGGCGCTGCTCGGCATCCGTCATGTGGTGCTGGCCGTGAACAAGCTCGACATGGTGGGCTTCTCCCAGGAGGTGTTCGATTCCATCGACGTCGAGTACCGGCGCTTCGCCGCCGACATCGGCCTGACCGACATCGTCAGCATCCCCATGTCTGCTCTCCGCGGTGACAACATCACCTCCCTCAGCGCCGAGACCCCCTGGTACGACGGTCCAACGCTTATCGGCCACCTGGAGACGGTGGAGATTGATGATGCCCTGGCGGACAGCCCGTTTCGGATGCCGGTGCAATGGGTGAACCGGCCCGGACCGGAGTTTCGCGGCTTCTCGGGACAGATCGTTGGGGGCACGGTGCATCCCGGCGACCGGGTGCGGGTGCTGCCATCGGGTCTGGAGAGCTCCGTGGCCCGGTTGGTCACGGCCGACGGCGACCTGAACGAGGCGGTTCTCGGGCAGTCACTCACCATGGTGCTGGCCGACGAGATCGACGTCAGCCGGGGCGACGTCCTAGCCGCAGGCGACGCTCCGCCGGCGGTCGCCGATCAGTTCGAGGCGAGTGTGGTGTGGATGAACGAGCAGGACATGCTTCCCGGACGCTCCTACCTGTTGAAGATCGGCACGAGCGTCGTCGGAGCCGCACTGGGTTCACCCAAGTACACGGTCAACGTGAACAACCTTGAGCACATGGCGGCGAAGACGCTCGGGTTCAACGAGATCGGTGTCTGCAACCTCAACCTCGACCGCCGGGTGCCCTTCGACCCTTATGACCAGAACCGGGACATGGGCGGCTTCATCCTCATCGACCGCTTGACCAACGAGACGGTCGGCGCCGGACTGCTCCGCTTCGCGCTGCGCCGCTCCGACAACGTCCACTGGCAGGCCATCGAGATCAACAAGAGGGCCCACGCCGCCAGGAAGGGCCAACGACCGTGTGTGGTGTGGTTCACCGGCCTGTCCGGAGCGGGGAAGTCCACGATTGCCAACGCCTTGGAACGCAAGCTGCACGCCGACGGTAGACATACCTACCTGCTGGACGGCGACAATGTCCGTCACGGGCTGAACAAGGATCTCGGGTTCACCGACGCCGATAGGGTGGAGAACATTCGGCGGGTGTCCGAGGTCGCCGGGCTCATGGTCGACGCCGGGCTCATCGTGTTGGTGTCGTTCATCTCGCCATTCCACGCCGAACGACAGATGGCCAGGGAGCGCCTCGCAGACGGCGAGTTCGTCGAGGTCTTTGTCGACACCGCGCTCGCCGTCGCCGAGCAACGGGACGCCAAGGGCCTCTATGGCCGGGCGCGGAGGGGAGAGCTGGCGAACTTCACCGGCATCGACTCGCCCTACCAGGCACCCGAGCATCCCGAGATACGCGTGGATACGACCCAGCTCTCGGTGGAACAGGCCGCCGAGCACATCCTCGGGTACCTCCGCCGGCAGGGAGTCCTCGACGCCTAGGTTCGGACCACGCACCTCCAGCGCCGGGGCGCCGGTATCCTAAGCAGCGATCCCTCATGCTCGACGAACGCAAGTCAGCGATCCTCCACGCTGTCGTGGAGGAATACATCGAAACCGCCCAACCGGTCGGCTCCGCACACGTTGCCCAACGGTCGATGCTCGCCGTGTCGTCGGCGACGGTCCGCAACGAGATGGGGTTGCTCGAACGGGACGGGTACCTCACCCAGCCTCACACCAGCGCCGGTCGCATCCCCACCGACAAGGGCTACCGGCTGTTCGTGGACTCCCTGGCCCCCGGCGCCCTGGGCCCCGTGCAGAGCCAGCAGGTCCGGGCCTTTTTTGCCCGGGCCCACGGTGAGCTCGAGCGAACCCTGGCCGACACCAGCCGGCTCCTGTCGGCGTTGACCGACTACGCCGCTGTCGTCGTCGGACCGTCCCACGAGGTGGCCAAGATTCGATCGGCGCAGATCGTCGGCTTGGCGCCCCGCCTGGCCCTGGTGGTGATCGTTCTGTCCAACGGGGTGGTGGAGAAGCGGCCGCTGGAACTGATCACCGAGGCCGGCGAGCTCACGCTGGGTGCGGCGTCCACCAAGCTGGCAGGGATGCTGGTCGGCACGCTGTGGGGTGGCGCGGCGCCCCCGGTGCCACCGAGTGGTGATGCGCCGGTGGACGAGGTCGTCACTGCCG
>JALZAH010000309.1 GCA_030948425.1 Actinomycetota bacterium | reverse complement strand
TCATCGGCGGCATCCTCGACATCCTGTGGCCCCTGTGGGATGACCGGAACCAGACCATCCACGACAAAGCGGCATCGAGCGTGGTCGTGCTCAACCGCTGAGCCACCCGCCGGCTTCGCCATCGACGATCTTTTGATGGTCCGGGGACGCCGGTAATCTCCCAGTTCGCCATGGTCGCTTCCCGGTCGTCACTTGCCCTCTCGTCGCCGCAGTTGCGCTTCAGCCACGTCGACCTCGACCGAGTAGCCACGCCGGTGCTCCACAACATCGACTGGGAGGTGGCCGACGGCGAGCGTTGGGTGGTGCTCGGGCCCAACGGCTCGGGCAAGACGACGATGTTCCAGTTGGCGTCGGGTTACCTCCACCCGACGCGGGGACACGTGGAGATCCTCGGTCACCGCCTCGGCCGGGTGGACGTCCGAGTGCTGCGCGAACACATCGGCCTGGTCAGCGCCGCGGTGGCCAAGATGCTGGTAGCCAGCGTCTCGGCGTCCGATGTGGTCATGTCGTCGCTGCACGGCGCCCTCGAACCATGGTGGCATCGCTACGGTGACGATCAGCGGGCCCGGGCGCGGGGACTGCTGGCCCAGGCCGGCTTCGCGGCCATCGCCGACCGTCCCTTCGGGGTTCTCTCCGAAGGCGAGCGCCAGCAGGTGCTCCTGGCCCGGTCACTCATGTCCTCCCCGTCACTGCTCCTCCTTGACGAACCGGCCGCCGGACTGGACCTCGGGGGCAGGGAACGGCTGGTGGCCAGGTTGGCCGACCTGGCCAGCGACCGCTCAGCTCCTCCCATGGTCATGATCACCCACCACGTCGAGGAGATCCCGCCCGGCTTCACCCATGTGCTGCTGCTCAGGGAAGGATCGGTCACCGCCGCCGGCCCCATCGACGAGGCCCTTACGGCGTCGGCTCTGTCCCACACCTTCGGGCTGGCTCTGGCCCTGACCGGTACCGACGGACGGTGGGCCGTCCAGGCCTGCTGAGCGTGGGGGCCCGGGCGACCGGCGGGCCGGTCCTCAGCCCAGGTGCTCGTGAAGGAAGGCGATGGTGCGCTCCCAGGCGACCTTGGCCTGGTCGGGATCGTAGGTGCCGAGAAGGTTCTCGTCGTTCATGAACGCATGACCGGCCGGGTAGAGCTTGATGTCGGGGGCCCGGCCGGACTGCTCGGTCATCTTGGTCTCCATGTCCCGAACGTTGTCGAGGGGGATGAAGTCGTCCGCCTCGCCGTAGTGGCCGAGGACGGCAGCAGTCAGGCCGGTGAAGTCGGGCAGCTCGGACACCACGCCGTAGAACGGCACGGCGGCAGCGATGCGGCGTCCCTGCTGGGCGGCGAGAGACAGGACGAAACCCCCGCCCATGCAGAACCCGACGGTGCCGAGGGCATCGCCGGTGACCTCGGAGCGGCCCAGGAGGTAATCGACGGCACCGGCCAGGTCCTGGGTGGCCTGTGCCTCGGGCAGCTCAGTCATCAACCGCTCCGCTTCGGTGGCATCGTGGGTGGTGGTGCCCCCGAAGAGGTCGGGGGCCAAGACGACGAAGCCCTCGGCGGCAAAGCGATCGGATGTGGACACCATGTGCGACGTCAACCCCCACCACTCCTGGATGACCACCAGACCCGGCCCACTCCCCGACGGGGGTAGAGCCAGATAGCCGTGGGCTTCACCACCGTTGCTGGGGAAGGTGACGTTCTGTTGGGGGTTGGGGTCAGCCACGAAGAACTCCTTCGATTTCGACAGGTCTTACAAGGACGCGGCACGTACCCGTCCCACGGGGGAGGACAACCCTTACCCTGCGACGAGATCGGAGCTCAGACCTCGGGGGTGGAAGGAACCACGCTGGTCAGGCGGGCGTCGATGTCGGAAACCTGATAGAGGTTCCGCTGCAGGGTCTCGGTCAGCCACTGCTCGATGTCATGGCGAACATCGCTGTCAGGGAGGCGGCCCCACAACTCCAGGAGGTGATCCTGGACAGTGGATGCGGACACCGAGATCTGTCCGTCGATCTCCGTACGCCACTGGGCCACCAGGGTCTCGATCGATTCGTCTACGGCTTCTGGCGCATGAGTCACAAGGGTTGCAGCGTAGAACAGCATGCGTTTGTTCCCCAACCGCCCTGTGACACCTGTCGTGACGGGGCGTGGCGGGGCTGGCTGGGCTCAGCGGGGGCGATCGACAAATGCCGGGGTCCGCTTGCCGAGGAAGGCGGTCGCCGCCTCGGTCTGGTTCGGCGATCCGATGAGCCCGCCGTTGAGCTTGGCCTCGGCGCGAAATTGCTCCGCTGGGCCGGCCTCCAGCGAGGCGTCGAGAAGCACCTTGGCGGCCTGCACGGCGTCGGGGCTCGAAGCGGCGATCGCCTGGGCCAGGGCCAGGGCGTCGGCCCGGGGATCGTCCGCCGAGCGGGTGGCCAGGCCCAGGCTCACGGCCTCGATACCCGAGACCATGCGACCGGTCCAGGTCAACTCTTTGGCCACGTCCATCCCCACCAGGCGGGGCAGCACCCAGGTGCCGGTCATGTCCGGCACCATCCCCCAACGAACCTCCAGGACCGAGAGGCGAGCATCGGGGGCGACAATGCGCAGATCGGCACCCAGAGCCAGCTGCAGGCCCCCTCCGAGGGCCACGCCGTGCACGGCGGCGATGACCGGGACCGCCAGCTCGGCCCACACCCGCACCGCATGCTGAGCATGGTTCGTGTCCCTGTCCCCGGGCCGTCGGCCGAGGGCCTCGGGAAGGCCACCGGCGCCGTCGGTGGCCATCGCTGCGAAGGTCATCACGTCGAGCCCGGCGCAGAAGCCCCGGCCCTCACCGGAGATGACAACGGCCCGCACCGTCCGATCGGCACCAAGGGCGTCGCCCGCCTGGCCCAGGGCCGAGAACATGTCCGGGTCCAAGGCGTTGAGCTTGTCCGGGCGGTTCAATCGCACGTCGGCCACCCCGTTGCTGACCCGCCACACCACCCGGTCGGATCCTTTCGTGTCCTCCATGGGTGACCTCCACGCTCGCTCGTCGGTGCCCGTCAGGCTATCGGCGGACCTGGGGCGCCCCAGCCGCCGGCCACGCCCAGCAGTAGGAGCACCTTTGGCCCTCCATCAGAGCGCGTTGATCCCTCCGGAGACCCCGATGGCGATGTGCGGCCCGGCGCCCGGCGTCATCCAGCCCAGCACGGCGTCCAGCTCCCCGGGCGGCAGAGCCACACAGCCCGCGGTGTCCCCGGCCGTGGTGTCGTCGTGGAGGAAGATGCCTGAGGAGTTCTGAGGCGGGTGCGGGGTGAGGATGTCGGCGAAGTGAACGTAGGCCGTGGTCTCGGTCCAGAGCTGCTCGCTGTCCCCGGCGAAGGAAGGAGTCGCTCCGCAGGGGTAGACCTGGAAGCTGTCGTACGTGGCCGAGCCGGGTTGCTCGTCCCACCAGTCTCCGCAGGTCAGCTGCTGGTACCCGTAGGCAGGGTTGGGGGACGAGCCTGAGACCCCGTACATCCTGCTCTGGAACCCGAACAGCCCTGAGGGGGTGGAACCGTCGCCGCTGACGCGCTGGGACAGAGGCTTGATGCCGCCATACCCAAGCTCTGCCCGGTACGGCTGCGGCGGCTGCCCGCCGAAGACGTGGGGCACCCAGCAACCAGTGGCTGCCCGGTCCCAGGCGGTGAGGGTGCCAGACTGGCTGGAGGGCCCCGGAGCAGCGACGGTGATCAGCTGGGAACCGCCACCGGTGGTGGCCATCTGGTTGGGATCCACTCCATAGATGGCTGGGTCGTTGCCGCTGCATCCGAGCGAGGCGACGGCACCCCTGGCCCCGTTCCAGGTGATGGCCCCGTGCTCGAAGTTGCTCTGCCTTCCTCCCGGGATGCCGAACTCGTCACTGACTGGGTACCCGAGGGGACCCCGCTCCCAGCCCATGGACTGCCAGCGATCTCTGATCGCTCCATGGACCGACCACGCTCCGGTCTGAGGAGTCCAGTAGATGGAGGCATCATTGCTGAAGTGGTTGTACCGGCCCACGCCATCAGGCGTGCCGGTCTCGTCAGTCACCGGGTAGCCCACCGGACCTCGCTCCCAGCCCATCGCTGCCCATCGATCTCGGATGCCTCCGTGGACCGACCACGCTCCGGTCTGAGGAGTCCAGTAGATGGAGGCATCATTGCTGAAGTGGTTGTACCGGCCCACGCCATCAGGCGTGCCGGTCTCGTCAGTCACCGGGTACCCCAAGAGGCCTGTGGGGCCTCCCAGGGCCTGGTAGTGGCCCAGGATGGCCCCGTGCACCGAGTGGGCTCCAGTCGATGGGGAGTAGTACACGGTCCCGCCCGCGAAGTCCTCGGCTACCCCCGGTCCAGCCTGATACTGGACACCGTTCACCGGGGCTCCGAGGAAGGAGCCGGCCCCGCCTTGCTGAGCGTAGTAGTCAGGGATGGGCTGCGCCGCGGTGCCAACGATGTCAGTCCTCAGCTCCCCCGACATCTGCGCCGCAGCCGGAGCCTGCATTGCCACAGACGCCGCGCCTGCGGACGGAGCTGCGACCGCTCCGAGCACGCTCAGCATCCCTGCTCCCAGGGAGGCAACCGCCATCACGCTCATAACCCTGCCTCTCCTGCTCATTCTGGGATCCCCCACTCGCTGCTCCCCGTCTCCTGGTGATCTCTCCATCTAACCCGCTGGAGACGGCCGGGGCCACCACTGCAATGATGCAGCGATGCCTGCCGACCCCGCCCAGCTGATCTCATCGCTGCGTGACGTCCTCGGCGCCACCCAGGTGCTGAGTGATCCTGACACCCGGGCGCCGTTCGAATCGGACTGGACGGGGCGCTTCTCGGGCGCGGCGCTGGCCGTCGTCCGTCCGTCATCGACAGCCGAGGTGGCGGCGGTGATCGACCTGTGTCGATCGGCTGCGGTCCCCGTGGTCCCCCAGGGCGGCAACACCGGCCTGGTGGGTGGCAGCGTGCCGGCGCCGGGCAGATCGGACGGCTGCCCGCCGATCGTGCTGAGCACCGCCCGCCTCAGCGACCTCGGTGATCCCGACCCGGTCGCCGGCCAGATCACGGCGGACGCCGGGGTGACCCTCGATCGCCTGCAGGCGACGGCGGCCAGGGCGGGCCTGGCATTTCCCGTCGACCTGGCCGCCCGGGAGTCGGCCACGGTCGGTGGCATGATCGCCACCAATGCCGGCGGCCTCCACGTGCTGCGCTACGGATCGATGCGAGCGCAGGTGCTCGGGGTGGAGGCAGTACTGGGGACCGGGGCGATCATCTCCCGGCTGAGCGGTCTGGTCAAGGACAACACCGGCTACGACGTCTCCCAGCTTCTGGTCGGAAGCGAGGGGACTTTGGGGGTTGTCACCCGAGCCCGGTTGCGCCTGGTACCGGCGCTCAGCGAGCGGGTGGCCGTGCTCATCGGTCTGCCCAGCACCGCCGCCGCCCTCGACGTGCTGGCCACCCTGCGCCGTCGCTGCGATGGCCTCGAGGCCATCGAGATCTTCTTCGCCGAGGGACTCGAGGTGGTCCGGGCCCACACCGGCCTGCCTGCCCCCCTGTCCCGGTCGTGGCCGGTCTACCTGGTCGCCGAGTGCGCCACGGCCACGGAGCGCTCCGACGAGTTGTTCGAGGCCCTCGCCGGCGTCGACCTCGATGACGACGCCACCGCAGTGGCCACCGACGGACCCGGCCGCAACCGGCTGTGGGCCTACCGGGAGCGACACACCGAGGCGGTCTCCGCCCTGGGCGTCCCCCACAAGCTGGATGTGACTCTGCCGCTGAACCGCCTGGCGCACTTCGACGCCGAGGTCCGTGGGGTGATCCGGGCCGTGGCCCCCGACGCCACGTTGATCATCTGGGGCCATGTCGGCGACGGCAACCTCCACGTCAATGTGGTCGGACCGTCCGCCGAAGACGATGCCGTCGACGACGCCGTACTCTGCCTGGTAGCCGACATGGGTGGTTCGATCAGCGCTGAGCACGGCATCGGTCGGGCCAAGACGGCATGGATGCACCTGGTCCGCACCCCCGCCGAGTTGCGGGTCCTGACCGACATCAAGTCGGCCCTGGACCCCGCGGCGATCCTCAATCCCGGCGTGCTGGTAGCCAATCAGCGCTGAGGGCCCTGAAGTTCCTTTCGGGACGAATGCGCCGCCACGTCCGCTTAGTGACAAAGGTCACCATATCGCCCTTCCGCAAAGGCTCCAGGTAGCCCTACCCTTCACGGTTGAGACAACGACAGGTACCCCGGTGACAGTCCCAGAGACCGCCGAGGGGTGCCACCAAAGCCCCCTCGCTCCCCTTCTCTGCGTGAGCGAGGCCCGTGCCGGTCCCCCTCTCAGCCCTTTCCTTCTCTTGAGGCGCGTGATCGGCGCGCTGACGAAAGGGAAGGCCCTTTGCTGTTGCACCGTCGTAACCCACTTGGCGCGCACGCCCGACGAACGAGCGCCAGGCCCGCCCACCGGCGCCGACGGCCGGGGTCCCTGCCCCGGGACCTCGGCGCCCGGGTCGCTCCGCTGCTGATGATCGGAGGCCTGGCCGCCACTGCCGCGAACGCCGCCCCCCTGGCCTCGAGCAGTCTGGCCTCGAGCAGTCCCGCCACGAGCAGTCCCGCCTCCGATCCGGGCTCCACCAGTCCCGGCTCCAGCAGTCGCGGCTCCAGCAGTCGCGGGGTGCTCGTCCCTGGTGTTGCCAGCGCCGCCCACCCCGATCCGGCTTTGACATCGAGCGGGCAGGGATCCCCGTCGTCGGATGGGTCCTGGTCAGCTGAGCCGAGCGAGGCGGCCTTCTCCTCCCTCGACGCCCACCACCGGGGTGTGCTGGCCGCTCCTGCGACATCGATGGTGTCCACCAGCCCCACCGCCGCCGCTCCGCCGGGCTCCGCCGTACCCTCACCCCCACCGCCGACCGCCGCACCATCATCCGCTCCTCCGCGCACCCCGGCTGATTCCACGGTCAGCGGCGGTGGGACCCCGCTCGGCACCTTCGGGGTCACCTGCTACGACGATCACGGCGCCACGGCGACGGGTACCCAAGCCGGGGAGAGCACCGTGGCCGTCGACCCGTCGGTCATCCCTCTGGGCTCAACCATCACCATCGCCGGTGTCGGCACCCGGGTGGCCCAGGACACTGGCGGCGCCATCAAGGGCAAGCGCCTGGACATCTGGATGCCCTCGGCGTCAGAGTGCCGCAACTGGGGTTTCCAGAGCCGCCAGGTCAGCCACTGAAACGAGAGCCACGGCGACCAGGGTCGCCATATGGTCAGCGGTCCCCCTCGGCCTCTTCGGCCAAGCTCAGCCACCGCTCCTCGGTCTCGGCCAGCTCCGTCCCTACGTCAGCCAGCGCCGAGCCCACCCTGGCCATCTCCTCATGGTCGCAAGCGCTGGCCAACTCGGTGGCCAGCCGGGCCTGTTCGCGTCCCAACCGGGCCATGGTCCGTTCCGTCTCGCGAAGGTAGGAACCGATCGTCGTCGCCGAACGCCCTCGGCTGGCACCCATCGCCTGCCCGGTGCGCCGGGCTGGGGCGGACCTGGGGGACGACCCCGGCTCCGCTCGGCGGGCGCCGGTGGCCGGCACCGACCTGGCCTTGGCCGCCGCCTCGGTCTCGGCCAGCCACGCCGTCAGGC
>JALZAH010000285.1 GCA_030948425.1 Actinomycetota bacterium | reverse complement strand
AGACGCTGACCGCCGCCGAGCTCCAGGACATCATCCGGGCCGGCACCGGCGGTGACGCCCCCGCCATGACCGTCCCCGGCTAGACCCGGCCAACCCGAAGCCGCCGTTCCTGGAAGCCGCCGTTCTTGGAGCAGCCGCTCTTAGAAGCTTCCGCTCCTAGTGCTCCGTCGCGGATTTGACTTGGGTAAGCGCGGCCCGGCCTCGGCGGACTTTGGCCAGGATGTCGTCGGCAGCGGCGTGCCACTGGAACGGCTTGGGGTCGTCGTTCCAGTGCTCGACCCAGAGTTCGATGGCGTCGATGAGGGCGGGAACGCTCGTGAAGGTGCTGCGACGGAGCTTGCGGTCGGTGAGCTCCTTGAACCAACGCTCCACCAGGTTCAGCCAGCTCGAGCTGGTGGGCGTGAAGTGCAGGTGCCAGCGAGCGCGCTTCGGATCGGCGAGCCAGTTGTTGATCTCGGGAGCTTTGTGGGCTGAGAGGTTGTCGAGGACCACGTGAACGTCCAGGTCCTTGGGGACATGGACGTCGATGAGCTTGAAGAAGCGCAGGACGTCGGCCGCGGTGTGGTGCTTGCGGCAGTCGGTCAGGACCTCTCCGGTGGCGATGTTCAGGGCGGCGAACAGATCGGTCGTGCCGTTGCGCTTGTAGTCGTGGGTCATCGTCCCCGCCCGCCCTGGCCGCATCGGCAGGGACGGCTGGGTGCGGTCCAGGGCCTGGACCTGGGTCTTCTCGTCGAAACTGAAGACGACGGCACGCTCGGGCGGGTCGAGGTAGAGCCCGACGACGTCGACGAGCTTCTCCTCGAAGCGGGGGTCGTTGGAGAGCTTGAAGGTGTCGACCCTCCAGGGCTTGAGGTTGTTGTCCCGCCAGATCCGGGCGACCGAGTCCTTGCCGATCCCGAGCCTGTCGGCCAATGACCGCGTCGACCAGTGCGTCGAGGTGTCGTCCGGCGTCTCGTTCTGGGTGAGGCGCACGACCTCTGCCACCGTGCCCTCGGGAAGCCAAGACTTGCGGCCCCGGCCCTTGGCGATGACCCCGACGCCGTCGACGCCCTTCTCGGCGAAGCGGTTCCTCCACGCCCGGACCGACTCGCACGTTGTCCCGCACCGGCGGCCGACCTCGTTGTTGGGCACCCCGTCGGCGGCCAACAACAGCGCTTTGGCTTGGGTCACCTTGCGGTGAGGCAACGAGGTCGACCGAGCCATGGCGCCCAAAGCGGCTCGCTGATCGTCGGTCATCACCAAAGGCGGAGCGATCTTGACAGGCATGGTCCATTCTAGCAGACCATCAACGCTATTTCAGCGACAGAGCACTAGAAGCAGAGGAAAAGGATGCAGGTCTTGTTCGACGCCGTTCTGGATGCCGGTGCCGGCCCCGGCCCCGATGACGGTGATGCCGCCACTGCGTCGAGGAAGAGAGGCGTGCCGTCGCCCCCGGCCAATACCGGGTGCTGGGGCCCTTGGCGCTGGGCCGAGGTGATCTGCGGAGCACGAGCGGCGGCGTAGGCGAACGCCTCCTGGACCGAGACCCGGTGGTCGCCGTCGGTGTCGGCCTGGCCCTGGAGCATGCCCCGGTCGATGAGGAGCGACGAGAACACCGACTGGCGCAGGTCGGGGTACTCGTAGGACTTCTCGGTGGACCGCGACGAGGCGGTGAACAGCCGGTTCGGGGCCGAGATGCCTTCGTCGAAGCCGGCGGCCTCACAGCCGGAGATGTCGATCCAGGCCTGGCCGCGGAGCTGGCGCACGCTGGAGGCCAGCTCGGTGTCGGCGATGAATCGGTTGTCGTGGGGCCACAGGTACTCGGTGGAGCCCACCTGCTTGACGTGGCCGGAGTAGTGCATGACCGACAGCGACGTCGGGCTGCTGTGGTCGACCAGCCACTGCAGGCCGGAGCGGATGTCGGCCTGCCGGGCTGATCCGTCGGTCAGGACCTTGATGTGGTCGTCGGCCCAGCCGGCGCGGAGCAGGGCCTGGCGGAAGTTCGACGCGTCGGCCAACGCCCCGAAGTTGGGCCGGGTGGCGCCCTCGAAGTGGTCGACCCCGACGATGAGCGCCCACCGGTCACCGCCGGCGGGGGCGGGATTGGCCGAGGCCGTCCCCGCCAGCACGCCGAACAGCAGCACCGGAACGAGCAGGAGGAGTCGTCGCATGGACGATTTCCTACCACGGTGGGTCCCTGCCGGCCCGAGCGCCGTGCTCAAGATCGGCCGCCGATGGGTCGATACCGTTGGTCCACGACCTGCAGAGGGGAGATGCGGCTGTGGGCGCTGGAGGCGGCGGGAGTGGCGAGGGACCCGGGAGCGCCCCGGGCGCTACGACCGCGCCTCCGGCCGCAACGCAGGAGGGGGCGGCCATCATGGAGCCCCTGGCCCGCGAGGCCCACCAACGGTTCAAGCTGGCCTTCGAGCACGCCCCCATCGGGATGGCGGTGGTGAGCCCGAGCGACGACATCCTCGAGGTCAATCCCGCGCTGTGCCGCATGGCCGGCCTGGCCGAGGTCGCGCTCCTGGAGCGCAGCTTCGCCGACCTCTCCCATCCCGACGACCGCACGGTCGCCGCCGCCCAGCGCCGCGGCCTCCTGGACGGCGGTCAGCCCAGTTCGACGATCGAGACCCGCCTGCGCCGGCCGGACGGCCGGGTGGTGTGGGCCCTGGTCGGTTGCTCGGTCGTGCGCAACGAGCACGGCCGGCCCAGCCAGCTGGTGGCCCAGGTCGTCGACGTCACCGAGCAGAAGCGGGCCGAGCGGGAGCTGACTCGCTCCAATGCCGATCTCAGCACCTTCGCCTACCTCGCCGCCCACGAGCTCAAGTCGCCGTTGCAGGCGGTGTCGGGGTTTGCGTCGCTGCTCGAACGGGTGCACGGCCCTTCGCTCGACCCCCAGGCGCGAGAGTTCGTCGCCTGGATCGTCGACGGTTCGATGCGCATGAACGCCCTGATCGAGGACCTCCTCACCTATTGCTCGGTGGACGCCGCCGACCCCGTGCTGGGCCCCGTGGCCCTGGGCGACGTCCTGGCCGACGCCCTGGCCCAGATGGGGAGCGGGGTGGCCGACCGGATCGCCGCCGTCTCGGGCGACGCCCTCCCGGTGGTCACCGTTGACGCCCTGCAGTTCACCCAGCTCCTCCAGAACCTGCTGGCCAACGCCTTGAAGTTCGTGCCGCCGGGGGCGACGCCCCGGGTCCACCTGACGGTCGAGCGGGCCCCGGACGGCTGGACGGTCAGCGTCGCCGACAACGGGATCGGCGTGGACGACGCCCATCGGGAGCGCATCTTCTCGATGTTCGAGCGCCTGCACCCGCGTGAGCGGTACCAGGGAACCGGCATCGGCCTGTCGATCTGCAAGCGCATCGTCGAGCGCCGGGGCGGCACGATCTGGGTGGAGCCGAACGACGGCGGAGGAAGCCGGTTCCGCTTCACCGTACCCGACGCCGTGCCGGGAACCGGGGTGCAGCCGGCCATCGGCTGAAGATCCCCGACGCTTCCCGGGCGCGCCGCGGCACCGGGCGGGTCGATCAGGGCCAGTGGATCAGGGCCAGTGGATCAGGGCCAGTGGATCAGGGGTCGAACCGGTAGCCCACGCCGCGGACGGTCCTGATCCAGCGGGGCCGCTCCATATCCGGCTCGATCCGGCGACGGAGGCGGCGGACGTGCTCGGTGACCGTGTCCGGGTCCTGCCATTCGGTGCGGGAGTTCCAGACGTGGGCCAGCAACTGTTGGCGGGTGAACACCTGCCGGGGCGAGGAGGCCAGGAAGGCGAGCAGGTCGAACTCACGGGCGGTGGTGGTGACCAAAAGGTCGCCGACGGTCAGCTCCCGCGTGTCGAGGTCCAGGCTCAGCCCGTCGAAGTGCAGGATCCGCGGCGACGTCGCCGATCGGGTCCGGCGGAGCACGGAGTCGATGCGGGCGGCCAGCTCACCGGGTGAGAACGGCTTCACGACATAGTCGTCGGCCCCCAACTTGAGCCCCAGGATCCGGTCGGCCTCGCTGCTGCGGGAGGTGACCAGGATCACCGGTACGTCGCCTTCCCGCCGCAGCCACCCGAGGATGTCGAGGCCGTCCTCGGCCGGCAGGACCAAGTCGAGCACGACGAGGTCCGGCCGCTGGGCGGCGATGGAAGCCTGGGCGGCGGCGCCGCTGGCGGCCTGGTCGACCTCGAAGCCCTCCATCTCGAGATACCTGGTCACGAGGCTCCGGACGGCTTCGTCGTCGTCCACCACGAGCACCCGGCTGGGGGGGCGCTCCGAGGACGTCACGCTCCCACCGTAGGAAAGTTGGGCACCCGTTGGGTCGAGGTCGCTCCCGCCGTGGGGTGGGCGGCCGATGTTGACGGGGTGGGAGCCCTTTCTCGAAGCAGTTCAAGCCACCGGCGCGTCGTGTCGATAGGCAGCCTAGGAGTCCACGATCGGACGGGGGAAGCGGAATGACGGAGTACCGGGCGGCGACGCAACAGATGACCGCGAATCCTGACGGCTCGGCGCGGCTGGAGGGGACCGCCGCCGCGGTGGTCGACCCCACCGTGATCGACGTAGCCGTCATCGACCAGCTGGCGTCGATCACCGATGCCCAGGGCCTGAGCGTGCTGGGCGAGCTGCTGCAGGCCTTCCTGGCTGCGGCGCCCGCCCGCCTCGAGGCCATCGACCAGGCCGCAGCATCGGGTGATCTCGCCGGCGTGGCCGAGCAGGCCCACGCCCTGACCGGCAGCTCGGCCAGCTTTGGCGCCACCGCCATGGCGTCGCTGTGCCGGGGCCTCCGGGCTGCGGCCGAGGAGCAGGATGCCGAGGGTAGCGGGGCGCTGGTGGGCACCCTGCATGCCGAGTTCGCCCGGGTGCGCTCGTCGCTGGTCACCTTGATGCGGGCGGGCGTGTGAACGTCGTCGTGGTCGACGACGACCCCGTCGTCCGTCTGGTCCTGACCCGCATGGTCTCGAGCCTCGGCCACGTCGCCCTGGCCGCGGAGACGGCGGCGGCCGCCCTGCGCCTGGTCGAGCGCACGCCGGTCGACGTGGTCATCAGCGACTGGATGATGCCCGAGGTCAACGGGCTGCAGCTCTGCGAGATGATCCGAGCCCGCAACACCGTGGAGTACGTCTACTTCATCCTGGTGACCGCCCTCGACGACCGCGAGCACGCCATGACCGCCCTGGCCGGAGGGGTCGACGACTGCCTGGTCAAGCCGGTCGACTCCTACCACCTCCAGCTCCGGCTCATGGTCGCCGATCGGGTGACCGGGCTGCACCGGGAGATCGCCGAGCGCCACCGGGGGCTGGAGCGGACCAACCTCGAGGTGGCGGCCAGCGCCCGGACCGATGTCCTCACCGGCCTGGGCAACCGGCGCAAGCTCGACGAAGACCTGGAGATCTTCCGATCGCGCCGCGACCGCTACCGCCAGCCCTTCGGCGTAGTCCTCTTCGACCTCGACCACTTCAAGACGCTGAACGACACCGCCGGCCACCAGGCCGGAGACGACGCGCTGCGACGGGTGGCGGCGGTGATCCGCCGGGAGCTGCGCGAGTCGGACATCGCCTATCGCTATGGCGGCGAGGAGCTGATGGTCATCCTCCCCGCCGCCACCCGCCGGGTGG
>JALZAH010000261.1 GCA_030948425.1 Actinomycetota bacterium | reverse complement strand
CAGCGCCCGTCCGGTCGACTGGGCGGCCAGGACCAGCGCTGCGGGGGTGACTCCGACGCCGAGCTCGCCCAGCACCTTGGCCGTCTTGGCGAACGACAAGCCCAGCACATAGTGCAACCAGTGGGCCATAGCCCTGGCCCTGGGACCCAAGCCCACGGCTGCGGCCCCCAATGCGTCGGAGGTCTGCTCGGGGTGACGGCCCTTCACCCGGCGTCGGCAGGCTCCGCAGTGGCCGATCCCGACCTTGAATCTGGTCACAGTGGGCCGGGCGTCGGGGAGCTCGGTCAAGAACTGCTCGGCCCACCGCTCGAACTCGACGTCGCCGCCACAGTCGGGACAGCACGACGGCAACGGTGCCACCAGCTCCCGGTCCACCGCCTCCGGCGTCGGCCGATGAGCGTGTCGTCCATGGGCGGCGCCGGGCTTGCGGCCCGGCTTCTTCGGGTCAAGGACCGGGTCGCCCTTGGAGAACGGCGCCGCCTGCCGCTTCCCGCCCCGGCGGAGCTTCTCAATGATCTCTTCCAGCTTCTTGAACCGCTCCTCGTTCGCAGCCAGCACCGCGGCCTGCGAGTCGATCGTGTCCTCAAGCTCACGGACACGAGCACCGAGCCGGGCGTTCTCCGCCTCCAACTCATCCCGACTCGGCCCGCCCACAAACCCAGTGTCTACAAGCGATCGCGCGGTACGTGGTGGACCCTCACCACTCAGCGCGCGATCACCCCGCTAACCAGATACCATCGGGCAGCTCCTCGACTGCGCGGAGCGCTCGTGGGAAGCGCTCGGTGAAGCGGCCGATCATGCCGTGATCGATCGCGTCGAAGCGTTCCAGCGATCGTGGGTCCGGCCACCGTGGCAGAACCGTTGGCCCGAACGTGAGCTACCGGTCGAGCGCCCATGCTCCTACTGCGGGTGGGACCCCTCGAAGGGCCGTCCGGAGCGCGGATCCAGCCGGAAGGCCCCGAAGGACGGACAACGTCCACGCAGGAGCCTTCGCTGCCCGTCGCGATCG
The DNA here is from genome assembly GCA_030948425.1 of Actinomycetota bacterium. Classification (GTDB taxonomy): domain Bacteria; phylum Actinomycetota; class Acidimicrobiia; order Acidimicrobiales; family Palsa-688; genus JALZAH01. The sequence goes on along the minus strand of JALZAH010000261.1, from coordinate 5,057 downwards.
CCTGGTTCCCAGCAATCGAGTGGCTAGACGCGCAGCGCCGCTGGCCCAACCTGCTTGACGAGCTGCCCGCCGACCATTCCTCCTACAGCCACGAGATTGAAGCGCGGACGAAGCGGATCACCAAGTCCCTCCCTGGCAGCACGCTGCACATCGCGCCCCTGACCGTCGGTGGGCTTGTCGGCTACGCCACCCAACATGCCGAAGACCCAGGCGCCTCACAGAGCCGGTCAAGGTTCGCAGCCGAACTCCTCCGCCTTGGAGAGGCGACCCGCTGGCCACCCGGACGCAACGACCCCTGCTGGTGCGGATCCGGTCGGAAGTACAAGCAGTGCTGCGGCCCAATCCCACCAGCGGTGGACGCATGAGAACGCTCGGACAACGCCCGGTAACGGCACGGGCCGAGCGCTCGGTAACAGGCCGGCAGCGTGGAAGGTCGCAAGTGTCTACCTTAGCTAAGCTAGGTCGGCATTGAGCGGCCCAAGACGTGCAGCCCGGGCGGCGGGTGGCCGGTGGGGTGGCGCGGGCTGGTGACGGGACGATCATGCTCCTTGCTGTGGCAGGTCTGTGATGTTCATCATCGGCGCCGCCTGGTCAAGAGCAGGATCGAGGTTGGCACGAAGATGATTTGGGAAACGAGAATGCCGACGGCGAACTTGAGCAGACCATTCGCGTCGCCCAGGGCGCCCTCCACTAGGAACAGGACGACGGGAACGAGAACACCGAGGCCGAGACCGGCCATCAGCGGGATGTTCGGGTTGGCGAATCGAGCTTCCCGGCTCTGACGAAAGCGAAACATCAACTGGGCCGTACTTCGTAGCATGTGCGGCGCTTGACCGACGGCAACTCGTTCATCCGACGAACGTGAGGACGGTTCGATATCGGCATCCGGACCCGCCTCCCGGGGTCTCGCCATCAGGAGGCGGTGGCAGCGCGCGCTCAGGGTTCCTGAGGGAGGCGGACACCCTGGAAGCCCTGTCCATGCCGAGCAGTGTATGACGCAGCGCGGTCGGTGCCTTCGTGGAGCCTTCGGACTGGAGCTTTGCCAGGGCTCCCCGAACGCCCGGGAACGGCACCTCGCGGGTGCTCGGTACCGAGGGTGTCGAGCGCGCGTCGTATCCCAGCGAGCCTCGATGCTGGCGGGCCAAGCGCGACGTCCGGGAACCAAGCTGGGTGGTTTGCGCAGGTGCGGCGGTCGCAGCCATCGGCGGCCGACGCTACCGAGGCGCCCTCTGGCGACCCCGAACGACTTACTGGCCGAGCGCGCTCTGCAGGTCGCGGACGTGCTCCTGGGTTTCGGTCAGGAGCGGGCGGAGGGCTTCGGCGACGTCGGGCAGGCCCAGGTCGGCCGCTTCCTGCACGCGAGCCCGGTATCGCTCCAACTGCTCGATCTCGAGCCGCAGGTCTGCAGCCAGCGCCCCCTGCGAGTCGGTCACGACCGGGACGTCCGGGACGGTCGTCGAGGGCTTGCCGTCGAGGAACGCCACCTGCTCGGCCAGGACGCAGGCGTGGGCCAGCTCCTGGGTGAGGTGGATCTTGAGCTCGTCGACCGTGCTCGTGTATTCGGGGCCGGTGATCACGGCGACGTGTTGCACGTACTGCACGATGGACTGGAACTCGAGGCGAAGATCCTGGTTGAGGTTCTCGACGAGCTGCTGCTTGGTGGGCTGATCCATCAGGCCACGGTATCGGTAGCCTCGGCAACAGCTCGTTCATGCTGTCCCAGGCGCCCGGCTTCGGCCCAGCCGGACGGCCGGTAACCGCGAGCCCTGACGAAGATCGCAAGGCGACGATCTACCTCGGCCGAGGTCGGCGTCGAGCGGCCCAAGACGTGCTCCCTGGGCGGCGGGGGTCGCTCTGGGGAGGCGGTATTGGCTGGTGAACGGCCGACCGATCATGCGCCTTGCTGTGGCAGGGACGGGTGAAACGCCTGAGGGTGGCCGGAGGCCCGGGCGTCCCCATCCAGGAGGGTGCTCAACAGCCCGCGTTGCGGCGAGCGATACCGGTCCCTCCCGCTCGTGCCACAACCTCGGCCCGCACTCGCTGGGGTCCTGCCGTGAAGCGGCGATGGGACACTGCTGCGATGCGGACTCACCCGGCGACGGTCGTCGTGCACGGCGATCTCGCGGCCGAGGTGGACCTCGAGCTCGCACCACTGGTACTCGAGATATGGCGGGCGGGGCTCGAGACGATCCACTCGTGCCAAGACGTCGGCGAGAACCTCGTCGACCTGGCGGTCCACCTTCCCCACCTTGCCGGGATCGTCCAGCGGGAGACCGGCCGGGCGAGTATCGGTTTCCCCCACGCCGACGCCGTGATGGCGTTTCTGGACGCCCTGGCCAACGCCGGTCCCCGGGACGAGTTCTACGAACGGATGGCCCACTGGGCATCGCCGGCCGCCTGGCAGCTGGTGCTGGCGATCCAGGACCGGGGACTGGAACAGGAGGAGGTGAAAGGCTCCGACCGCATGGCTCCCGACGCCTCCCTGTCGCGGTTCGCAGCCGCAAGCTTCCAGGTGCGCTTCCCCAGGAGCGACGCCGCTGAGATGACCCAGCGGATGCGACTCCATAATCGAGGCGAGCCCGTTACCCTCGGCCGGCCGACGTGGGCGGCCATCACAATTCCCGACGACCCAGGCGCTGACGAGCCGATGACGCCACATGACCTTCCCCCAACTGGTGCATTCTCGCGGAAGTGCAAGTGAGGTGCTTTGATGGGTAGATGCGGCTGCCGGCGTTGGTTCTGCGGGAGGGGGACCGGGAGGTTCTCGAAGCCTGGGTGAGGGCGGGGACGGTGGAAGCCCGGGCTGCACAGCGGGCAAGGATCGTGCTCCTCGCTGCAGCTGGCGAGTCGAACCGGGCTATCGGTGACCGGGTCGGGATGCACTACAACCAGGTGGCGATCTGGCGGCGCCGCTACGCCGACTACGGCCTGGCTGGCCTCGACGACCTGGAACGCACCGGGCGGCCCCCGGTCTACCGCCACGACGACGTGCTGCTCCTGGTGAAGACGGTGACCGAGCCGCCGCCCGAGGGCGCATCGCGGTGGACGATGGAAGCGTTGGCCGGGGCGATGGCCGACCACGGCGTGCCGATCTCGCCGTCTCAGGCGTGGCGGATCTGCCGGGCCCTGGACCTCAAGCCGTGGCAGGTCCGGTCCTGGATGACCTCGCATGACCCCGACTTCTGGGCCAAGGCCGGCGACGTGTGCGGCCTCTACCTGAACCCGCCGGCCAACGCTGTGGTCTGGTCGGTCGACGAGAAGACCGGGATGCAAGCCAAGTCGAGGGTGAACCCCACCCGCCCCGCCGTCCCGGCCACCCCAGCCGGCCCGGACCGGGCGGCCCGCCCTGGGAGGCGGGTGCGGCGGGAGTTCGAGTATCAGCGGAACGGCACGGCGGTGCTGTTCGCCGGTCTGAACGTCCACTCTGGCCGGGTCGCCGGCTGGGTCACCGACTCCACCCGGTCGGAGAACTTCGTCGACTTCTTGGACGACCTCGTCGCCTACACCCCAGCCGGGCTTGATCTGCACTGCATCGTCGACAACCTGTCGGCCCACTCAACCCCGAAAGTCGCCGAGTTCCTGGCCGAGCACCCGCACGTCCACTTGCACCACACGCCCACCCACGCCTCGTGGCTCAACCAGGTCGAGCTGTTCTTCTCGATCATGCAACGCAGGCTGCTCCGCAACGGCGAGTTCGACTCCGTCGAGGACCTCACCGCCAAGATCATCAACTTCATCCGTGACTACAACCAGCGAGCCCAACCATTCCGCTGGACCTACGACGGCCGACCCCTACGAGTCGCGTAACTCACTATGACTTTCGCGCGAGAGCACTAGCGCAGCGGGCACGGGGACACCCTGAATGCAGCGCAGCAGGATGGCGTCGTGCAATGCCGGTACTGGTGGTAGTAGAGCGCAGCGGGCGGGACCGGCTCATCCGGGCCATCCGATCCGCAGCGCTTATGATTCGCCGGTGATCTTCATCACTGCGAAGTTCAGAGTTCAGCCAGAGCACGCGGACCGGTGGGTCGACATCACCCGCAACTTCACCGAGGCGACCCGAGCCGAACCCGGCTGCCTGCGGTTCGAGTGGTCCAGTAGCCTCGATGATCCGACCGAGTACGTACTCATCGAGGCCTTCCGGGACGGCGCCGCCGGCGCCGCCCACGTGCAGTCCGAGCACTTTTCGGTGGCGACTGCGACGTTGCCGGCCTACCTAGTCGCTACACCGAAGGTCGTGAGCCAGGTCGTCGACCAGGACGACTGGTCCGACCTCGGCGAGATGAAGGTGTGCTGAACGCCCGGGAACGTAAATCGCACGCCATAACAACGGCGCCCAGCCTCGAACCCGAGCCTATAACGGAACCGCAGCGGCCACCTCATCCATCTTGACAGATCTGATCAGATATCATCCGGGGGTGTGACCTCCGCCGAGATGCTGAGAGCAGCACGAACCGGAGCGGGCTTGACCCAGCGCCGGCTCGCCGTGCTGGGCGGCACGTCCCAGCCCAAGGTGTCCGACTACGAGGTGGGCCGGCCGAGATCCTCCGGCGCTACCGGAGAGCGACGGGTGACCCTGAGGTAGTCGTGATGGGGAGCCAGGCCATCTTGGGCTCTACTCGGATCGGAGCCTTCCTCGCGACGTCGTTCTCCCGATAGAGGTGGACCTCCTGCCGCTCGACGACCCGGAGCGAAGGCCGATGCGGTCGACTGGGTCATCGGCGAGCTCTCACCCTTCCACGAGAGCGGTACGGCGTCTACGCACAAGGCGTCGGGCACCGCGGTCCTCCCCGGTGGATGGCTCGATCGCGTCGTCCCCTACCAGCCCTCGGCTACCAGCCCGACGGCCTGGTGCCTCGAACGGCAGTACCTTGCCGCGTCCAAGCTGGCCGCCGACGGGACAAGGACCTGCCCTTCGTCCGCTCTCTCGTCGAGGCCCGCCTGCTCGATCCTGCGATCCTCAAAGACAGCATCGAGCACCTCCCGCTCGATGCCACCCGGCGGAAGACGCTGATCGCTCAAGTCGAGAGCCTCGGGCACGCTGACCAGGCAACAGC
>JALZAH010000255.1 GCA_030948425.1 Actinomycetota bacterium | reverse complement strand
GAGTAACTTAACGGCTCTCGGCCCCGCCCGGCTCGTCACGCCGGAAGGTTCAACCCGGTCGTCGTTGGCAGGTCGGATCTTCTACCGCCGATGTTCGATGTGCTGGCCGGCCGCTGCTCCCCGCCAGGCACAGCGTCGAAGAAACCGAGACCTGCACGAACATGATCCACGCAAGGACTACCTCAGGTGGCGCCGTCTTTAATCCATACGGAGACGTGGTCGGTGCTTCGATCATCGAACGTCCCGTTGTGCCAGTCACCCCATCGGTGCTCAAGCGACATTCCTGCGATGCGGGCCATCAGATCCATCTCGGCGGGCCATGCGTATCGGTGGGTAACCGGAAACGCTCGGATGTGGCCGGTCTCGGCTATGACGATCTGCATGGTCGAAAGGGTTTGAAGGGCGGGGTCATGGTCCTCGATGACAAGACCGGCCAGGCCATGCGCCAAGCGGCGGCCCTTGAGACCGAGGCGTTCCTTTCGGGGTGGGTCGGGCACCCAGGCCTCGATCACGAAGCGGCCACCGGTGCGGAGATGGCGGGCGGCGTTGACTACGCAGGCGACCTGGGCCTCTTGGTTGGGCATGGCGAAGAGGGTGTTGACGAGGAGGAGAACGAGATCGAACTGGCCGTCGACGACGGTGGACCCAAAGTCACCGCAGACGGTCCGCACCTTGCTGCCACCCGGTTTGGCCGTCAGACGGTCGAGCATGGCTTGCGAAGCGTCGACGCCCCACACCTCTAGTCCCCCGGCGGCGAGGGGCAAGGCGATTCGGCCGGTCCCCACTCCAAGCTCAAGAACCCGTCCACCGCCGGCTAAGGCGGCCAACCGCTGGACAGCTCCGTCGGTGTCGAAGACGTCGTCGTAGATGGCGTCGTAGTCGTCTGCCAGTCTCGCCCCGTACGATCCTGCACCATCGTCCTGGTTCATGCGGGACCTGTCGTCATACTAAGGGAAACCTTTCGGAGTGGGAGGTTGCGCCGGTAGTCAACGTCGGCGACGGAAAACAGCATGCTGATGACGATACCGAGCCCGGTGGAGAACTTGCCGACCGCACCGATGCCATAAGCATCGTGGCGGACCAGATGAGTGTCGCTGAGTCGCCCCGTCATCAGCCAGCAAGTGACAGAACGAGAACGAGCGGTTGCAAGGCTTTCATGGTAGGCGAGGCTTACAGGAGCTGGGCCACGATCGCCTCCAGGGCGTGCGGGCTCGTTCCGACATTCCGACGCGCCTTCGTCGCGTCGGCGACGAAACCGCCCCGAGCGGCTGGCCCAGTCGCTTCGTACGATCGGCGAAGAGCATCATCGGGCCCTCACCCGCTTGACCGCATCAATCGGTTGGGGTCTAGGTTGGAAATCCCCTCGCCTCCGCCCACGCCCGTCCCGCAAGGCCGGGCGGCCAAGATGACACCGGCCAAGCTCCGCCTGGCCGCCGCGTCCATGGGCCGCCCCGATACCGTCGGCGACTTGCGCAGCGAACAGGGGATCACCCGCCAGACCTTCAACCATAACGTCTCCCCCCACGGGGAGCTCCCGGCCGACGAACTACGCCTCCTCGCGGGGCAAAAAAAAGTCAGCGCAGGTCGGACCCGGACCGCCTGAACCATTCGTCCATCGGATCGGGTCTGGTGATCCTGAGGAAGGTGAGCGGTTATCCGTCCAGAACGAACATTCGGTGACGCTTGAGAAAGCACGCCAGGGCCCCGTCGAGGTATCCCACCTGCCCGGCGGTAGGGACCCAGTCAGCTCGCCCCCAGCGTCGAGGGTAAACCTCCATCGCCATGCACAACGTAGCGCAAGGGAGGGGGCTTGCCGCAAGCGACCCATACGTGCTGATCATGACTCGTTCGCTGAGCCGATCACGGCCAGAACCTGTGAAGCCAGGAGTTGTGGAATGCGTTGTGGTGCCTTCGGCAGATGCGTCGGACGGGAGTGCTGAACCGGTCGAGGAGTTGGCGGGGAGGGTGCGTGCGACCGAGCATGCGGTGGTGATCGCAGGAGGAGGTCCGACCGGGGTGATGTTGGCGGGCGAGCTGGCGTTGGCGGGGATCGACGTCGTCATCGTCGAACGACGCGCCAGTCAGGATCTCGACGGATCGCGAGCCGGGGGTCTGCACTCTCGCACCATCGAGGTGCTTGATCAGCGTGGCATCGCGGAACGATTCCTCTCGGCGGGGCAAGACCATCTGAACCTCAGCTTCTCCCTGATCCCCTTGGACATCAGCGACTTCCCTACCCGCCACAACTACATGCTTGCGCTGTGGCAGAGCCACTTCGAGCGCATCCTGGCTGACTGGGTCGGTGAGCTCGGTGTTCCGATCCTTCGTGGCTTCGAGGTGGTGGGTTTCGCTCAAGAAGACACCGCCGTCGATGTCGAGCTGTCCAGGGACACGTCGCTCCGAGCGGAGTATCTCGTCGGCTGCGACGGAGGGCGCAGCCTGATCCGCAAGGCAGCTGGTATCGACTTCCCCGGGTTGGATCCCTCGACCAGCTGGTTGATCGCCGAGGTCGAAATGGACGAGGAGCCGGAGTTCGGCATCCGTCGCGACGACGTCGGCACCCATGCTCTCAATCGGAGGGAAGACCGGGAGCCGGTTCGGGTCCTCCTCACAGAACGACGCCTCGAACACGCCGACGATCCCAGCATAAGCGAGCTTCGCGAGGCACTTGTCGCCGTTTACGGGACGGACTACGGGCTTCGCCGCATCAGCTGGATCTCCAGGTTCACTGACATGACGCGGCAGGCAGTCTCCTACCGCTGCGGCCGTGTACTGCTGGCCGGGGACGCCGCACACGTGCATCCCCCACACGGCGGCCAGGGCCTCAACACCGGCGTACAGGATGCGGTGAACCTGGGATGGAAACTGGCCCAGGTGGTCAACAAGACATCACCCGAGAGCCTCCTGGACACCTACCACGCCGAACGGCATCCGGTCGGCGCCCGGGTGTTGCAAAACACCATGGCCCAAGTTGCACTCCGCAACCCCGACGACCGTCACCAGGCCCTTCGCGGCACCATAACCGAACTGCTGAGCATGGACGAGCCGCGCCGGCGCATCGTCGCGATGCTCTCCGGTCTCGACATCTACTACGACCTCGGAGACGGACACCCGCTGGTCGGGCGGCGCATGCCCGACCTCGAGTTGCATACCCCTGGCGGTCCCAGGCGCGTTTTCACCCTGCTGCACGACGCCCGGCCCGTGCTCCTGAACCTCGGTGAGCCCGGTGGCATCGACATTTCTCCTTGGTCGAGTCGAGTCCGGTTCGTCGATGCCAAGCATGCTGGCGTCTGGGAGCTTCCGGTCCTTGGCGAGGTCGCTGCTCCCCCGGCCGTGTTGATCCGACCCGATGGACATGTCGCCTGGGCGGGAAACCTCACGGACCCAGAGCTTCCTCAAGCACTTGCGACCTGGTTCGGAGCGCCCCCATGTTGAGCCTCACCGGTGGGTGGCACTCGCCTTCTGACGCCGGCTGCCGACGGACTGGTCCGTGATCCGCACGGCCACCTGGGACGCTCTGGACGATTGCTGCTGGTTGTAAAGGCGTAGAGACGCCACATTGAGATCTTCGTCGATCAGGACTGCTGCCGCACCGGCGCGAACATCCGGCTCAGGGTGTCGACTACCCAGCCACCGGTGTTGTACACGTCCACCGGACCCTCAAAGCCAGCGTAATCGGGAACCTGCAGCTCGTAGGGCTTGTGGGCGTGGCCGAACGCTAACAGAGGGCGTGGACCACGGATCGGTCACCTTCGGGCTCGCATAACTGCAAGCAGGCGACTCGCCCGAAGACGTCATCGCACGGGCGGACACCGCTCTCGTACGAGCGAACGCCGGAACCCGGCAGACAACCCCGCCGCCGACAACCTCTCCGGCATGAACACAGGCCGTCGCGTTGCTCTGGCCAGGCCGGGCCGGTCCGACCGAGCGCCTCACCCGGGAAGGTGTTTTACCGCACCCCGGAGGGTGGGACCAAGACTGGGGCAACGTCATCGGCGGATCTTCGAGCGCCGTGTCGTCGGCCACCGGCCGTCGGCGCCGATCCCCCGCGCTGATTGTCTTCTATCCCTCGCTGGCGCGGTTGCGGGTGCAGAGGTCGAAGGCTCGGCGGACGTTGGTTCGGGCGGTGAGAAGGTTCTCGCCGTAGTGGAAGACTGGCAGCGCACCGAGTCGCCAAGACGACAGGTCGACGTTGCGGACCGTGGCGGCCTGGTCGAGGCCCTCCGCGGCCGACCCTCGGACTGACCGTTCAAGGAACTCGATGTACACTGCTAGGTGTCGCAGGTCGTCGGCGGTGCCCACGGGCCCGTGACCGGGCACGACTGTTGCGTTCGGGTAGGCGTCTGCGATCTGGCGGGCGGCCCGGGCCCACCCGGCAAGGTCGGCTCCGCCGTCGCCGGCGTCAAAGAATGGGTAGTGACCGTGGCAGCCGATGTCACCGGTGACAACATAGTCCCGGCTGTTTTTGGTGATGTGGATCCACACGTCGCCCGTCGTGTGGGCCTGGGGGACCGGCCGGATGTCGATCGAGGTCGGGCCGATCTCGAGGGTGCGGTCGTTGTCGACAAGGTCCGGGCCGGTTGGGACGCTGTCGGGGTGTGACCGCCAGAACGGCCCGTCTCGACGTCGCATGAGCTGGGGGACGTGGGCGTGGGCGACGATCGTCGCTTCTGGGAACTGGGGGTTGCCGAACGTGTGGTCGACATGGTGGTGGGTGTCGATGACCGTGGTCACCGGCGCCCCGACGGTTCGTTTGACCCACCATCGGAAAAGGGTCGCGAACGGGGGCATCTTGGGATCGATGACTACCGCCTGGTCGTCCGTCTTGAGGACGAGGGAGTTTCCTCCGCCGCCGAGGACAGCCCATAGGTCGTCGCTCAGAGCGATCGGCTGCAGGCGCAACGGCTCGAGGGCGCCGAGGAGGTCGGCGAGGGAGCCCACAGGTCCTCGTCTTTTGGGGAGCTGCGCCTCCCCGAGCTGCCCGTGCAGGCGGTAGGCGGCTTCGAGCAGCCTTGCGCCCTGCAGGGACCGGTTCTTGACGAACTCGAAGTGGGCCGTCCAGAAGACCCGGGTGGCCCGGAAGGTCGGTCCCGTGGCCTGTTCCCATGACGAGAAACGGGACTTACCGTGGCCCAGGTCGGTGATGGTGTAGGTGTGCTGGGCGTAGAAGCCTGGGAGGGCGGTGACCTCCCAGGTGACCTTTCGGCCCTCCTCGACCTCGATGATCTTGGCCGTGGCGGGGAACCGGTAGAGGAACCATGGCCGGATGGGCTCGAACACCCAGTTGAGTTGATCGCCCCGGCGCAGCTCGCGGTTGTGGACCCAGGCCATGCAGGCGTTCCACCGGGGCCACAGGTTGGCCTGGAAGAATGCCTCGCCTATGACGGCGGCGGGGACGTCGATCTCGACGCTGCCCTCGACGGGCGCCATGTCGTCCGAGGCTGCCAAGCGGGCGTTGCGGGCCGACACCTCACCCTTGGGCCGCTTCGAATCCGGGCCCGTCACCCGCGCCCCGTCATCGGAGCGGTATCCCCTGCTCGCCACACCAGCGGCGGGCGGCCTGCACCCCGAGGCCGACGCCGTTGGCCATGCGCCGCCGGGTGAAGTTGAACAGGTAGTGGATGGGGACCTCGGCCTGCAGCATCTTCACCTCGATGTTCCGGCCGAACGCACCGGACTCGCCTCGGGCCACTGCCGCGTTGTTCTCCTCGATGCGGCCGAGCGCGTCGCGCAGGCTGCTATTGGCAGAGGCCTCGATGATCTGGAAGTACTCTGCGACGAAGCCGCTCCTCCACCGCCCTCGTATGCTCACCGTCCAGATGATCCACAGCTCGTCCGCCCCTCGCCGGATGGCTTCGTCGAGGTTGGCGTCGGTGGCGAAGACGGCGTCGATGTAATTGTGCCCGTCGATCCTGACCGACGGGAACCACATAGGCAGCGACACCGCCGAGACAAGCCGGTCCTCGTCCATCCCGTTGGCCGTCACCACGACCGTCTCCTGGGTCGAGAAGTTGTAAAGGTTGAATGTCGCCTCTTTCGTCGTGCCGCGGATAGCGTCCCAGTCGAGCCCCCACAGGGACCGCAGGACCTTGGTCCTGAACCCGTCATAGGTGAGAACGGACGGGGCGAGCACCAACTTGAGGATCTGAGGCCAATTGAAGCTGACGCTGGCCAGGGGCCGGAACCGGCGCCAGTTGTCGGCCATCTGCGTGCCGCTCATGCCCTGGCAGTACATGGCGAGATTGAAGACTCCTCCGCTCGCCCCATCGGCGTGGTCGAAGGTGAGCCCGGCCTCGTCCAGCCACACCTGGAGCACCCCCGCTTCGAACGCCACCTTCACCCCGCCGCCCGCCATGATGAGCGATCTCCTGGTCATCTCAGATCGTTCTCGGAGCGACCCGCATTGTCTTTCGGGGCTTGCCGGCATTGGCGATGATCGTGGCCAGCGCCTTCTCGCGTTCGGTGACCGTGGTGGCCACGGCCGAGGAGAAGTCTCTCCACACGGCGTCGTCCGCTCGGATGAGGTCGGACAGGCGTTGGTAGAAGGGTCCCTGCTCGGCGGGGAGGCCGTCGTCGATCCGCACCCGGTAGGCCGACGGGTCGGTGGTCTGGTTGTACAGCCGGACGCAGGCGACCTCGAGGTCCTCGTCGATGAGCACCATGTTGGCGCCGTGCAGCGGTTCGACGCTCAGCGTGTCGACCACCCAGCCGCCGCTGTTGAAGATCCGCACGGGCGCTGTCGGCCCGGAGGGGTCGCCGGGGCCGACGAACGGCTTGTGGGTGTGGCCGAAGACGAGCTTGACCTGTTCGGGTACCGGGCCGCCGACGGACTCGGCGGCCAGCTGCTTGGCCAGCGGACCGTTCAGGTAGGCCATCAGTCCGGCTCTGGCCTTTTCGCTCAGCGCCGCGGTAGGGGTCCGGCGCTCGGAGGCTGCAACATTGGAGGCGACAGCCCTCACCAATCGGTCGAGCACGAGGCGGATGAGCCAGCGGAAGTAGCGGACGAGGCCCTTGTGTGACACCCGCTTGACGATCCCTGCGGCCAGGTTCACAGCTGCGTGGTCGATGGCCTCGTTCGACTGCAGCATGTCGTAGATCAGGCCCACGTCCTCGCCGACGTCACCTGAACGGCCGAGTGTCGACCAGAAGAAGTCGATCCAGGCAAAGTTCTCCGCCTCGACGTCGTCGACGGTGGTGGGAGCGGTTCGACCGGGGAAGATGACATCCCTCAGGGTGGTCATCAACTGGTAGATCGACTCGGCGAAGTGCCCGTGATGAAACAGGACCACCGTCTTGGAGTCGGCGGAGCGGAGACCCAGGTTGGGGTACGAGACTCGGAAGTTGACGTCGGCGCGGTGGGTCTTTCGCTTGGCCAGCTGGTCCAGCAGCCGGGACTGCACGGGGAGCGGATCGTGTTCGTAGAACAGGCGGGTGCTGTGCCGGGGGATCGGCAGGGCAGCGTCGGGGGGGAGACGCCGGAGGATGAAGTCGCCGTAGTGCTGCTCGCGTGAGGTCTCCCACAGGTGGTGGTCGTGGTTGCCGGGCTGGTACAGGATCGTCGGGTCGAACAGCGCCTCACCGTCGGACGGGAAGATCCGGTCGAGGAAGCCCTCGAAGACCATGAGGGCCACGTTGTCGCTGGCCAGCGCCAACTCGAGAACGTCGCCGTTGAGTATCAGGGTGGGCTTGCGGCTCTTGTCCTCGTTGTGGTCGATCAGGGTCCTCATCCCGGCGACGAGATGCTCGAGCACCGGGCTGACCCGGGTCGGATCGACGGTGACCTGCCCCTCGACGAGGGAGCTGAGCATGCTGTTCTCGGCGCCGAAATGAAGGTCGGAGAGACAAACGAAGCGAATGTCGGGCATGACTGCTTCTAGGACCCAGTGTGCCAGGGCAGTCGGGGCTGGAAGACCTCCCACAGCTGACCGATGAACAGGGCGCCGAAGGAGCGTAAGGCCTGCGCGCGCCCAACGAGGCCGGGTCCCTTGACCCTGAAGGTAGTCAGCTGGCGGGCGAAGTCGGGGGGCAGGATGTGGATGATCCCGGCGCCGATCAAAGGGCTCTCGGCCTCGGCGTCGGCTTCGACATGTCCGGACAGGATCTTGATGTACAACGTCGTGGTCTCGGCCCAAGCGTCGTTGAACGTCGAAACGGCAGCGACGGGGTGGCGGATGTCCTTGAAGCCGGTGAGGGTGAGGGGATGCCCGGCGGCGTCCGCGAGCCACAGTCGGTAGAGCATGTGGCGGGCCGGCTCGCCGCTGACCTCCCCCGCGTCCACGAACAGGTTGAACACGCACCGCTCGACGGGGAGCCGGCCCCCGAGGATGTCGCTGTCGACGTAACCTGTCGCAGGCGCCACATGATCTGGGTCAGCGATGAAGGCGTAGGTGTCGTCGGTGGCGATGCTGAGGTGGAACATCACCGCTGACCCTGACGCCTTTCCCCGGTCGAAGCCCCTTTGATAGTCCGATTCGTCAAAGGTGAAGAAGCCCTTCATCTCCTCGGTGAAGGCCAGATGGTAGCGGGGTTTCACTGTGTCCCTACCCCCCAGTCGGTCACGTCGGGAGCATAGCTCCCGAGATCATGCGGTCGGCCACGTGGTCGGCGAATGCGGCGATGGTGAGCGATGGGTTGGGCCCGACCGGTCCGGGCATGGCCGCCCCGTCGACCACGAACAGGCCGGGGTATCCGAACACCTCGCCGTCGACGTCGACCACCCCGGTCTGGTCGTCGGCCGCCATGGGGCATCCACCAAGAGCGTGCACGGTGACGAGCCGTTTGAACAGCCACAACGGGGTGTTGCGCAGCCTTCCGCCCAGCGCCGAGGCGATGGAACTGATCGTCTCCTGCACCCGGTCGAAGTAGGCCTCTGACGTGTGGCTGGTCCAACTGACGTCCAGGTCGCCGTTGCGCAGGCTCATCACCCCGTCGGGAATGTCGCGCCCCATGGCCAGCACAGGCATGGCCGTGGACGACACCTGGGACTGGCCCATGAGCGCGGAGAGGTCCCGGCTGATGTGACTTCGGGGATGGCCGCTCCAATGCGCCACCAGGCGGCGGGCGACGAAGGTCGCCGCTCGCCCTGCCATGCTGATCGCACCGGCCGACTCGGCCACCCAGTCGAGGAAGGCCGGATTGCCGCCGTCCTCGACATAGAAGCCCCGCCCGGTTGCGCCGGTGCCGTCGACCCGGTCGGCCATCCGTATGGCGCTGGTGATGACGGGCCCGCAGCTCGGAGCGAGCCGGCGGGCGACGTCGTTTCCCTCGACGCGCCGGCGGGCGCCGACGATCGCCGAGAGCACGTCGCCGTTGCCCGAGAAGCGGGTACCGAGAGCAGGGGACAGGCGCGGCAACGCGGCCCGGTTGCGCAGCAGCAGATAGGTGCTTCCGAAGGTCCCTGCGCCCAACACCACCCGGCGTGCCCTGACCGTCGTGGTGGGCAGCTGGCCGGGCCCGACCGGGATGCGGTCCTCGCTGGGCCGGTGGGTCACGTAGGTCACCTGGTACCCCTTGGTGCCGCCCCCAGGGCCGTCCAACGGTTCGAGGGAGCGCACCTCCGAGAGGGTTCGGATCTCCGCGCCAAGATCCTTAGCTCGGGACAGGTAGGTGTAGTCCAGGGTGTTTTTGGCCCCGTAGTTGCACCCTGCGTCGCACTCGCCGCACAGCCGGCAAGTTTCCCTGGGTAGACCGTGGAGGTTAGGGTGGGTCTCGCGCAGCGGCAATCCGGTGCCTGGGGCTTCGCCGGGACTGCGGAAGCTGACGGCCAGATTGGGGAGCATCCAGTCCAGCCCCAGGGACTCCGCCGCTTCGCGCATAGCGACGGTTTTCGGCGTGCGATCGTACGGGGCGACGCCAAAGGGGAAGGGCTGGGCGTCCAACATCTTCTCCACCGCGTCGTAGTGCGGATCGAGAAGTGTCCGGTCTATCGGCCAGCGTTCATAACCACCGTCAGGAAGGGTCTCGTCGACAAACCAGTGTTCGTCCTTGCGGATGAGAACGTTCGCGTAGATCAGCGAGCCCCCGCCAAGACCGCTCGACACCAGGCTCTCGATGCCGTTGAAAGCCCAAACGTCGAAGAGGCCGTGGAGCCCGGCGCCCGGGTCCCACAGGTTCCTGGCCATCCCATAGGGGTCCCGGGGGAACGACCCCGGAGGATAGGCCGACCCCCGTTCGAGCACACAGACCCGTTCACCGGCCTCCGCCAGACGGAAGGCAATGACCGACGCACCAAACCCTGATCCCACCACCACGACATCGAAATCCTCGATAACTCCGGTCGAACCTGGGACGGCCACGGTTGTCAAGAATACCCAGAGCGCGGGCGTGGGCGGGGGGGTCCCAATGTGTTCAAGCCAGCGGACTGGTCCGATTGAGCTACGGCACCGAACGGCAGGCCAACTGTCCATCTATCCGGGTC
>JALZAH010000253.1 GCA_030948425.1 Actinomycetota bacterium | reverse complement strand
GCCATCAAGGGCGCAAGCAAGGATGCCCTCCGTGAGCTGCGAGGCATCCTCGACGTCCTGCGCTCCGCAGACGACACCGACCTCACCTCGCCGGCGCCGGGCCTGGCCCAGGTCGAGGTTCTGATCGACGCCGCAAACCGGGCCGGTCTCCACGCCACGGTGGTGACCACCGGCGCCCCCCGGGGCGTACCGGCCGTCGTCGACCTGGCCGCCTACCGCATCGTCCAGGAGTCCCTCACCAACGCCGTTCGCTACGCCGGCCCGGCGTCGGTGCAGGTCACCGTCTGCTATCGGCCCGACGAGCTGGTGGTCGAGGTCAGCGACGACGGACCCGGCCCGGTCGACGCCGCCACCATCGAGGGTGGTGGCGGCCACGGGATCAGGGGCATGCGAGAGCGGACCACGGCCGTGGGCGGCACCCTGTCGGTCGGTGGCCGGGCCGAAGGAGGCTTCGCCGTGCGGGCCTGCGTTCCCCTGGCATCGACGCTCCGATGATCCGCGTGCTGCTGGCTGACGACCAGACGCTGGTGCGCGCCGGGTTCCGGGTGCTGGTGGACTCCGCCCCCGATCTGGAGGTGGTCGGCGAGGCCGGCGACGGGGCCGATGCGGTGCGCCTGGCCCGAGAGACGCGAGCCGACGTCATTGTCATGGACATCCGAATGCCCGGAGTCGACGGGATCGAGGCCACCCGGCACATCAACGCCGATGAGGATCTGGCTGGTATCAAGATCCTCGTCGTCACCACGTTCGAAACGGACGATTACGTCTTCGAGGCCCTGACCGCAGGAGCGAGCGGGTTCCTGGTCAAAGACACCGAGCCGGCCGACCTGCTCGCCGCCATCCGGGTCGTCGCCCGCGGTGACGCCCTGCTGTCGCCGAGGGTTACCCGCCGGCTCATCGCCGAGGTCACCGGCCGCCAAGGGCGGCGGCCCGGATCACCCGCCGCCCTGACGCTGCTCACCGACCGAGAGCGACAGGTCATGGCCCTGGCGGCCACCGGCCTGTCCAACGACGAGATCGCCGACGACCTGCACCTCAGCCCCCTCACCGCCAAGACCCACATCAGCCGCGCCATGACCAAGCTCGGCGCCCGCGACCGGGCCCAACTGGTGGTCATGGCCTACGAGTCGGGCCTCGTCGGCGGCGGCGTCAGGGATCAAAGAACGAACGGTTGAATCGCAGGGCCACGGTGATTGATGCGCAGATCGTGGCTCTGGCGGGACCGTCGTCCCGCTCGACGTCGAGGTGTGCCTGACCCGGTCAGGCCCTGGGTACATTCTCACGGTGTCACGAACCGTGCCGGCCGGCAACGAGGCTCCGGCCCCCGAAGTCGGCCGGTCCGCGGGCCGGCTGGCCCGGACCACCGGAGGGCGGACCCGCGCTCGGGTGATCGTCATGCTCGCCGCTGTCCTGGGCCTGTCCGCGGCCGACACCGGGGCCATCGGTTCGCTCGCCGCCCCGCTGGAGCGGAGCTTCCACATCGGCAACACCCGTCTGGGTCTGCTGGTGACGGTGACCACCCTGGTCGGGGCCCTGGCCACCTTGCCGTTCGGAGCGCTCGCCGACCGGGTGAACCGCACCCGGGTGCTCCGCCTGGCCATACTCACCTGGGGCGTCGCCACCGCCGTCAGCGCCTTGTCGGTGTCCTACTCCATGCTCCTCGCCACCCGGGTAGCGCTCGGGGTCCTCGTCGCCGGCGCCGGGCCGCTGGTGGTGTCCCTGGCCGGGGACCTCTTCCCGGCCAACGAACGCGGTCGCCTGTTCGGGCTGGTCCTCTCCGGCGAGCTCATCGGGGGCGGCTTCGGAATCATCGCCGCCGGCACGCTGTCAGGGGTAGCGGGTTGGCGCCCGGCGCTGGCCATCCTGGCCATCCCCGCTTTCGTCCTCGTCATCGCCCTGCACCGACGCTTCCCCGAGCCGGCCCGAGGCGGCCGAAGTGTCCTGGCGCCCGACTCCTCCGTCGCACCGCCCGGCTCCCCTGCCTCCTCCGGTCCCACCACCCCGTCGGG
>JALZAH010000200.1 GCA_030948425.1 Actinomycetota bacterium | reverse complement strand
CGGCCGTTCAGGCTGCGATGTCGCGGCGCATCGCCGGCGAGGACCTCCCGGTGCGCCTGATCGCGCCGGCCTTCACCCTGGGTGTTTCGGACGGCCAACTCAATGGCACTCCCGAGATGCGTTTCTCCCTCATCGGCCGAGAACTGGTCAACGACGCAACGTCCGTGCACCTGGCCGCAAACGGTGTGGCGGGTTTGATTGCCGTCGTCGCGTGCGACAAGCCGCCGGTGGGCACCGTTGCCGCCCTCCTCGAGCACAACGTGCCCTCGGTGGTTCTCTCTGACGGCTCGATCAAGCCAGGCGTTGATCCTGAGACGGGTGCACGGCTCGATCTCGTGGCCGCATTCCAGACAGCCGCCGAGCCCGACGCAGAGGTTCGTGCGCGGGTTGCCCTGCATGCCTGCCCTGGTCAGGGCAGTTGTGGCGGCATGTTCACCTACAACACCATGCAGACGTTCATCGGCGTGCTCGGTCTTGAGCCGCTCCACATGATCTCTCCGACCTCAGATGACCCCCGCAGGACGACCGAGTTTCCCGACCAGCTGGTCGACTGCCTCATCACGATGGTGTCTCGGGGCATCCGGCCGCGAGACATCGTGACGCCCCCATCGCTACGCAACGCGCTGACCGTCGCCATCGCCATGGGTGGCTCGACCAATGTCATGCTCCACAGCGTCGAGATCGCCCGGGCCGCGGGGATCGACCTTTGGGATGAAGTGCTCACCCACGCGGAATTCAACGCGCTGTCGCGCCGCCTGCCCGTGCTTGTCAACATGAGGCCCTTTGGGACCTACTCGATGGTGGACGTCGAAGCCGCCGGAGGAGTGCCCGCAGTGGTCCGCGAGCTGATGTCCGCTGGCTATCTCGAAGGAGATGCGCTCACGTGCACGGGTGAGACGCTCGGGGAGCAGGTCAATCGACTCGCTCCACCCCTTCCCGATCACCGGGTCATCTATTCGGTGGCTGGGCCGTTCAAGGACACCGGCGGCCTGCGTCTACTTCGAGGGAACCTCGCTCCCGACGGCGGAGCGATCCTGAAGCTTGCCGGTGTCGAGGGTGGGATGTCGAAGGGGGTATTCACGGGCAACGCTCGCGTCTTCAATACCGAGCGGTCCCTGATCCAGGCTCTGGACGAACGGCCCGACGACTTTCACGACAACGACATGGTGGTCATCCGCTACGAGGGTCCTCGAGGCGCTCCGGGAATGCCCGAAATGCTTGATCCAACCTCGAAGATCACGAGTTTGTGCCGCCGACAAAATATCACGATCGCCCTAATGACCGACGCCCGATTCTCGGGCGGCTCCGTCGGACTCGTCATCGGACACGTTGGTCCAGAAGCCTTCCTCGGCGGCCCCATCGCTCTCGTCAAAGACGGGGACACGATCGTGGTCGATATCGAGGAGAACCGGATCGACTGTCTCCAGCTCGACGACGCGGAGACCTACGATCAGCGCTCTGCCGCTTGGAGAGCAGCCGTCGGATCCAACGGAGGCGTCGACCCCGACGCTGTCCCCGTCGCCCATCGGGTCTTGAGGAGGATGCGGGCTACGGCGCTTCCCGCCCTGCTCGGGGGCGGCATGGCATCCGACTAGCAAGTCGGTCAGACTGCCGGCTCTGGAAACGCTAGGATTCGGTTGCCTCAATAGGCCGGACATACGCCTTTCATCGGCTAGCCCTTCTCCCCGATGTGTGCCGCATTGGGGCACTCGCGAACACCGATCATCAACACCGAAGTGCGCGACCAGGTGAACGGGCAGGCACGCAGATCGACGGCTCAGGGCGCAAGGTCGCCAAGTTGGAGCCATCTGACACGCACACCGAACGAGCGCTCCGAACGTCGATCCTGCCGGCCAAGGCGACCGCACGACTTCGGCACAAACCCAGCGCTCCGTAACGACGGAGTCCGGTGAGGCGACGCCGCATGTTCTGGGGCTCGAGGTGTCGGGCGGTCCGGTCGACAGGTCGGGCTGCATATCGCCGATCTCGCGAACTCCTAGTGGCCTTCCTCGCCGTCGTTATGGACGCCCTGTGACTAGGCTTTCGTCGGCGCGCCGATGATTCCCGAGCGGCCACTCCGTCTAGCCATCATGACCACGCATGAACCTTCCCTATCGGTCTCGCGGGACATAGACGCTCCCGTCCACGAGCTGTTCAACTACCTGGCCCGGCCAGCCGACCACAGCTCCATCGACGGTTCGGGCATGCTGAGAGGTACCGACGATCAGCAGGTCCTGTCCGGGGTCGGGAACGTCTTCGAGATGAAGATGTTCAACGACGTGTTGGGCGACTACGTGATGGAAAACCACGTGGTCGAGTTCGAGCCTGATCGGCGAATCGCCTGGGAACCTGTGCTGAAGGCCACCGACAAAGCCGAGTTTCAATCTCTGGTCGGTGATCGGGCTCACCTCCGCTGGGGCTGGGAGCTCACCCCACGGCCAGAAGGCGGAACTCGAGTCACGGAGTTCTACGACCTCTCGGCGGCTCCGGAGTGGTTGCACAAGGCCACCAAAGAAGGCGAGGACTGGCGGCCGGCCATGGAGGCCAGCCTCGCCAACCTTGCCAAGCTGGTAGAGAAGGCCAACTGACTCCCCATTCCGAAGGGCATTATCTAGGAGTCGCAGAACGCGCACACCGTATTCCGGGATCAACGGACCACAGCCGCGCCCTATCGACGGCTCGGGGAGCGCAGTCGCCAAGCTGGAGCCATCCGACTCGGACACCGAACAGGCGCACCGATCCTCGACCCTGCCGGCCCAGACACCGCACTACTTCGGCACTTCCCGAGCGCCACATATCTACGGGATCTGGGCCACGCCTGCGGTCGTCCAGATCTTCCGCTCACCGATGGGCAACCGGACGACGCGACCCAGACAACCCGCCCGTTAATGGGGATGTCGAGGCACGCGGAGGCAGGGCCAAGGTTTGCTCGGCCCTGCATACCCCCGTCCGAGTTCGATGTCGAACGACCGTCGCCTCTTTGAGGCAAACTGGACTCATGGTCAGCAGCGACCGGACGGTACCCGAGCGGCGCCATTACGCCGACCACCGCCCCTACCCGGACCCTCCTGCACACTTGCGCGATCTGACCGGCCCCACCGCTGGCCGGATCGAGCTTCCTATCACGATCGACTGGGGACCGAAGCGACACTACGACCTGGCCGAGGACGCGGACCGCCGGGTCGTCTACGAGGTCGTACTCCAAGAGGCAGCGTCGGCGGAGGAGGTGAGCCGCTACGTGAACGGCGCGGCTCTGGTGGCGGTCTGGCCACGGCTCTGGCTTCCGCGCCGGGTGCGCGAGAACTGGGAGGATCGCTTCCCCGAGCTGACCCAGGCGGCGTAGGGCGTGGACGAGCTTCAGGACCGCCTTGTTCGAGTGTGGCTCGATGTCCTTGGCGGGTACGGCTTTGCGCTCGCGGGCGGCTATGCACTTCAGGCGCACAGGCTGGTCGAGCGGATGAGCGAGGACGTGGACATGTTCACCGACCGGTGGGACACGGACGCGTTCAAGGGTGCGGTCGACGCGTTGTTGGCCGCATATCGACAAGAAGGTCTGCAGGTCGGCGTCGTCCGACAAGCGGACACCTTCGCTCGCGTGGCGGCTGTGGATCCGACGTCCGGACGAACAGGCTCGGTGGATCTTGCGGCGGACTTCCGAGGCCACCAACCGGTCGAGCTCTCTGTTGGCCCGGTGTTGGCAGAGGTCGACGCGGTGGCCACGAAGGTCGCAACAGTCTTCAGTCGAGGCTACGCCCGCGACTACCTCGACCTCGCCGGGATCCTCGACAGCGGACGCTACAGCCGAGAAGAGCTGATGGCCCTCGCCTCCAACGTCGACGCCGGGTTCAGCCCACCGATCTTCTCGGAGGCTCTCGCCGGCGTCGACCGTTTCGCCGACAGTGAGTTCGCACGCTACGGAGTGGACGCGGAGCGGATCTCTCGGGTTCGAGAGACGATGCGCGACTGGAGCCAGGCGCTACGGCGTGAGATCACTGAGAGCCACAGAGAAC
Organism: Actinomycetota bacterium; assembly: GCA_030948425.1. Classification (GTDB taxonomy): domain Bacteria; phylum Actinomycetota; class Acidimicrobiia; order Acidimicrobiales; family Palsa-688; genus JALZAH01. The sequence continues at coordinate 5,131 of JALZAH010000200.1, read as the reverse complement.
AGCTCGAGTCCGTTCAGCAAGAGACAGCCTCGCCGAAAGTCAGCCATGAAGCTGCTCCGCCGGCGCCCGGCGCGTCGCCGCCACCACGGCTCGGTCGCCAGCCTCGATCCTCGTGGCAGGCGTCGCCTCCCGAGGTCGGCGTGGAGCAACCCTCGCACGAGGATCCAGGACTTGGGCTGTGATCGGCGCTCCGACGGGGTCCGCCGTGGACGCCACTACCCGCTGCTCGGCGTGACCAGAACGTGACCTAACGGACGGTCACAAGCGGCTTTTTGCGGTCACCCCCGGTCAACGGACATGTGCACTGACCAGGCCTTTTAGGACTCTTACCCAGGTGGCAGAACTGCCGAATTCACACTTTCAAGGCGGCAGCCCGGGGTCAAATCCCCGCAGTGGGGTACTCGATGGTGCCGGGCCGCCGGTGTAATGCCCGACGACGAGCGCACATCGCCGGAGGGAGCGCTGCCATCCGAGGCTTCGTCACGAAACCGCCCTGAATATGGGGGGGGGACTGAGCGGCTCAGGTCGACGACGCAGAAGGCATTCCCGTCCGGGTCGGCGAGGACCACGAAGTCCGGCTCCGGCGGATACCAGTCCCAGTCGAGCCTGCTCGCTCCGAGCTTGATGAGCCGCTCGACCTCGACGCCCTGCTCGGCGGTGGTTTCCACGAACAGGTCAAGGTGGAGGCGAGGGTGGGCTTCGACGGGCGACTCGCTGAGCTGCAACCCCAACGCCCGGCCTGACCCCTCGGCGTGGTGCAGCGTCGTCCAGCTTTCGCTCTGCCACTCGTCGGAGGCCACGAGGTCGAGCGCTGCTGTCCAGAAGGCAACGGCGCGGGGCATGTCGACCACACCGATCACGGCAAAACCGAGCCTGAGCACAGCCGTGAGCCTAGGGCTGTCATCCACCGTGTTCCCGTAGTGTTCGTAACGTGCTCAGCTCGCTGCGTCCCCTCCGCCAGCGGGACTTCGCCCTGGTCTGGACAGCGGCGCTGGTGTCCAACATCGGGTCGTGGATGCAGACCGTGGCCGTGGGCGTCCTGGTCACGGCCAGGACCGGGAAGGCAGGGTGGACCGGCCTGGTTGCGGCCGCCGCCTTCCTGCCCATCGGCCTCCTCTCCCCGCTGGGCGGCGTGATGGCCGACCGGATGGACCGTCGCCGGTGGCTGCTGGCCACCACGCTTGGTGAAACCGGGTTCGCCACAGTGCTCACCGTCCTGGCCGCCACCGACCACGCCAGTCCGGTCGCCGTCACCGTGCTGGTGTTCGGATCCGGGGCCATGGCCGCCGTCGGCTTCCCGGCGTATCAGGCCATGCTTCCCGACCTGGTCCCGGTACCCGATCTGGGAGCGGCCATCTCCTTGTCATCCGCCCAGTTCAACCTGGGCCGGGTCATAGGTCCGGCGCTTGCTGGCCTGGCCATCGTGGCCGGCGGGTACTCGTGGGCCTTCGCCATCAACGCTGCGTCATTCGTGGCTGTGATGATGGCCCTGCTCGTGGTGCGCCTCCCCCCGGTCGTGGACGGCGGGCCACCCCAGACGGTGCGGCACCGCCTCATCGAAGGCGCCCACGCCGTCGGCGCCGACCCGGCCTGTCGATTGGCGGTCCTTTTGATCTCGGTGGTCGCTCTCACTGCGTCCCCCTTCATCGCGCTGGTGCCGGCCGTGGCGCTCAAGGTGTTCGACTCCGAAGCGGCGGGGACGTCGGTGCTGATCACCGCCCAGGGCGTCGGGGCGGTGATGGGTGCTCTGGCCCTCACACCACTGATCCGCCGCTATGGTCGCCGCCAGGTGCTGGTCGCTGATCTCGTCGCCGTCTGCGTGGTCCTGGTCGCCTACGGGTTGGCACCGAGCCTGTGGTTGGCGGCCACCGCCATCCTGCTCGTGGGGGCCACCTACCTGGGCGTGCTGGCCGGATGCAACACCATCATTCAGGTCCATGCCCCTCCGGCTCTGCGGGGTCGGATGCTGGGGATCTTCATGATGGCCCTGGGGGTTCTCTACCCCATCGGAGCACTGGTCCAAGGGGCGATCGCCAACATCGTCGGGCTCCGGGCGGTCACCGTCACCGGGGCCCTCCTCCTGCTCGGCGCCACCGCCGTGCTCGTGGGGCGCAGAGCTGCCGCCGTGATCGACGACGGTCGTGCCGGTCGGGCACCGATCCTGAACAGCGAGTGAATGCCACGTGATCCACGGCGCCAAGCCATAGGGTCGGACCGTAGCGGTGCCAGCAGAGACCGGCGCCCAGGAACCCTGTGAGGCAGCCCGTGCACTTGGCCGAGATTTCCGTTCCTCGTTGTGGAGGGGGGTCGGTGCCCAGATCTGCCGCTGCCGCTCCCCCGGGTAGCACTGTGGTGCTCGATACCAGCGTCTTGCTGGCCGACCCCGAGTCGATCTTCTCGTTCGCCACGGCCGACGTCGTCCTCCCGTTGAAGGTCATCGAGGAGCTCGACAACCACAAGGGCCGCTTGGACGATGTTGGCCGGGCGGCTCGGACGGTGGCCCGGCTCGTCGAGGAGCTTCGGGCCACCTCGCCCGGCAAGGACTTGAAGGAGCCGACACCACTGGCCGGCGGGGGCACGCTGCGTGTCGTCATCAACGGCGTCAGGCTCGACCGGATCCGTGAGCTGGGTCTGGACATCGACAAGGCCGACAACCGGATCCTGGCCGCCGCCCTGGGCATCGACGGCCAGGTCACGCTGGTGTCGGCAGACGTGAACCTTCGCCTGAAGGCCGCCGCCGTCGGACTCAAGGCCGAGGAGTACCGCCAGGTCAGGGCCAGCTTCCACACCGAGGCCCATCCCGGCTGGAAGGCTCTGGACGTCTCCGCCCGACTGATCGACGACCTCTTCGAGTCCAACGGTCGTGGTCTCAGCGACAGCGAGCTCGCCGACGACGACAGGGAGACAGTCTCGGCCTTGGCCGTCAACGAGTTCGGCGTGCTCAACGCCGGACAACAGTCTGCGTTGGTGCGCCGTCACAGCGCTCGCCTCCAGGTCCTGCCCCGACGAAGCGAGGCCTGGGGTCTGCGTCCCCGGTCCAAGGAGCAACGCTTCGCCCTTGACCTGCTGATGGACCCGCGAGTGCCGATCGTCGGGCTTTCCGGACGGGCAGGGACCGGCAAGACGATTCTGGCCATCGCCGCCGGTCTGGAGCAGACATTCGAACCCGGGGAGGCCCAGCACTACGAGCGCATCATGATCATCCGTCCCCTGGTAGCCGTCGGTCGCCAAGACATCGGATTCCTTCCCGGCGACAAGAACGAGAAGCTCGAACCGTGGTTCGCCACGGTGGAGGACACGATGGCAGCTCTGCGCGAAGACGTGGACCACACGAAAGCCCGGGCCATGCTCGAAGGGTGGGTAGAGGAGGGGAAGCTGTCGATGGAGGCGGTCACGTTCCTGCGCGGCCGGTCCCTGCAGCGAACCTTCATCATCGTCGACGAGGCGCAGAACCTCGAGCCGCTGACCCTCAAGACCATTCTGACCAGGCTGGGCGCCGGATCCAAGGTCGCCCTCGTCGGCGACGTGTCCCAGATCGACAGTCCCTTCGTGTCGGAACGGACCTCGGCTATCAGCATCCTGGCCGACCGGTTCTCCGGCCAGGAGCTGTTCGGCCACCTGGTCCTCACCCAAGGCGAACGCTCCCCTGTCGCCGACCTGGCAGCCGAACTGCTCTGAGCGCGCCGGTGGCCCCCTGGGTGGGTCCCGCCGGCCATCGGCTGGCTGTTCGCCGTCCCGCCCCATCTAGCCTGCAGCGGTGCCCCCCACCCCGCCGTCCGATACCGCGTCCGACATCGTCCTGTTTGGCGCCACCGGCTTCGTCGGCCGGCTGGTGGCCGACTACCTGGCTGGCCACGCTCCGGTCGGGACCCGGGTGGCGCTGGCCGGCCGCTCCCTCGACCGCCTGAGTCGGGTCCAATCAAGGCTGGGCCCGGCGGCGCAGGACTGGCCGTTGATCGTCGCCGATTCGACGGACCCGGCGGCCATGGCGGCCTTGGCGGCGGGAACGCGAGTCGTGGCCACCACGGTGGGCCCGTACGCCCGATACGGCATGGCCGTGGCCGAGGCGTGTGCCAGAGCCGGCACGCACTACGCCGACCTGACCGGCGAGGTCCTCTTCATCCGCCACAGCATCGACTGCTTCGACGAAGCGGCCAGGAACAGTGGAGCACGGATCGTGCATGCCTGCGGTTACGACTCCATCCCATCGGATCTGGGCGTGCTTCTGCTGCACGAACAGGCCAGGGCGGACGGCGCCGGCGGTCTGGGAGAGACGACCCTCGTGGCCCGGATGAAAGGCGGGGTCAGCGGAGGGACGATCGACTCCATGAGGTACCAGATCGATGCCCTACGAGCCGATCCGGCCCGGCGGAAGGTCGTCACTGATCCTTACGGGCTCAGCCCCGACCGCTCCGCCGAACCTCAACTGGGCGACGAGCGCGACTCACTTCGGCCCCGCTACGACGCTCAGATGGGGGCGTGGACGGCGCCTTTTGTCATGGGACCGTTCAACACCCGGATCGTGCGGCGCAGCAATGCCCTGAGCGGATGGTCCTACGGTCGATCGTTACGGTATCGCGAGACGATGCCGGCAGGCCCGGGACCCGTTGGGTCCGTGCTGGCCGGAGCCCTCGGGGCCGCGCAGGGCGCGCTCATGACGACCATGGCGTTGCCTGCGACGAGGGTGGTGCTCGACCGGGTTCTGCCCAAGCCGGGAACGGGCCCGAGCGACGACGCCCGCCGCAACGGTCATTTCCGATCGGACATCTACACCACCACGTCTGGCGGTGCCCGCTATGTGAGCACGGTGAGCGGTTCGGGCGACCCTGGGTACGCAGCTACCGCAGTGATGTTCGGGGAGTCGGCGCTGAGCCTGGCCCGAGACGGTGACGATCTGCCCGACTGCGCCGGCGTGTTGACCCCGGCAACGGCTATGGGGGCAGCGCTGACAACCCGGTTGCGAGCCGCCGGCCTGCGCTGCACGGTCGAGCGGCGTTAGGGACCGCCCCTCAGGTCGGGCGTTCGAGGACGGGTGGGCGAAGGAGCCCGCTGCGGCGGGACGGCTCAGAAACGGAGGAACTTCGAGGGGCGGTGGCGAGAAGCCATGACCGCTCCCGTCGACCCGTAGGAC
>JALZAH010000182.1 GCA_030948425.1 Actinomycetota bacterium | reverse complement strand
CTCGTCATGTTGGTCAACGCCCGGCATGTGAAGAACCTCCCGGGGCGAAATACCGACCCCAGACCGAGCGGCGAACCCCACACCGCCACCTGGCGACGGCGCAGCTCGGCTACCTCCCGGGCCCGTGGCACCAACACCTCGGGTGTCGCCTCGCCACTCGTCAGGTTAGGTTAGGTCCGCCGTCTTCTACGACGCTGAGATGGTGGATGAACTCATGGCGGTCGCCGCTGGTCGTGATGGCGATCTGCTCGTGCGCACCGATCCGGCCGAGTACGACATCCTGGTTCGACAAGGTGGAGTACCGGCGCACATGGGCAATGATCGGCCAATGGGCCGCGGGTGGCTCAGCGTGCCGTGTCAACGAATTCAGGACGAGGCGGAGCTCGCCTACTGGGTCAAGGTCGGCATCGACTCCCGCGACGCGTTGAGCTGAGCCGCAGCGAGCGAACGTCTCCTGTGTCCGTCGTAGGCGGCTTCCCACCGGCGGCGTTCCTCGGCGTTGAGGCCCTGGTGGCCGAAGCCGTTGAGACACTCGGCCAGCAACCGATGATCATCTCGTAGTTGTGCCACGTCCGTGGGAGACGGCGAGCGAGAACCGGGCCCGCCGATCACCGGCGAGGAGCAGCTCACCTGTCGTGTCGCTACTGGTGCCCACCACGATCGGTCCGCGCTGGTCGTGAGCCACCACCGCGGCGGCGGCGAGGCTGAGGTGCTGAACGTCGTGGCGGCTCACATCGACCGGCCCGTCAGGCCCCTTTCCGATGAACGCCGGCACCACCTCGGCATCGGCTGGCCACCCGTAGCGGGAGGCCTTGGCCACGAGCTCGGCCGGGAGCTCGGAGGGGGGGTCGAGGAAGAACATCAGCGTACCGGAGGGGACCAGCGCCGGATCTTCGGGATCCCCGTCTCCGGACCCCACGGGCAGGGCGGTGCCGGGGTAGAGGATCAAGCCCCGCTGTATGCCCTCAGCTCCGAGCACCACGCCGAGATAGGTGGCTACGTCATCGGGCGTCCCGAGCTCGAGGTGGAGAGGCACCGAGTCGCTCCACCTCTCCCACGGTGCTTGGTGCCAATACCCGAGCGCCACCTCGAAGGCCACCTGCCAGTCCTCGGACCTCGGCGGGTCGCCGGGCTGGGCCCGTCCAGTCAGGTAGCCAAGCAGCGAGTCGAAGACGTCCTCGGCGTCGGGCACCGCCTCGGTCTCGCGGATCGCCGGCACCGCCGCGCCGGGCCTCAGGGTTGCCAGAGCCCCCTCGATGTCGGTGGCGAGACCTGCGGCGCAGAGGATCACGCCGGGCGTCGGCGCCGCAAGCGGCCCCACCGGCTTGGTCAGGGCCATCTCCAGGGCCTGGACCAGGGCGTCGGGGCCATCGGATCCCACCTTCGTCCCAAGCGCCAGACCGCTCTCGGCGTCCAGCACCAAGCTGACCATCAACACCGGCTCTCCTTCCACCTGAACGGCGTCGGAGACGTCACGGAGCATCACGATCCAGGTTCGCAGGTCTTCGGGCATCCCCCGAGTATGGACCGCGTCGGTCGATCGGTTTGTCACGGAGCTGAGCCCGTTGCTGAGCGCGACGATGGACGCCGGATTTTTGGCTCGCCGGGATCCGGTGGTCACGGCCGAGTGGATCGTCCGTGTCGGTCTGTCGTTGCGTCCCCCCACCCGACGACCCGCGCCGCTTTTTGCGCTCGATGATCGAACCTCTGCTGGCCACACCTTGAGCCCGTCCCTATGACGACGGTGGGGCCCGGCGAGCTCCCGGACGCGGGCGTAGGCTCAGTCAGGGGGCGCCCGGTGAAGACCGTCGCTGAACACCTGGAAGAAGTCGGTCAGCTCGGCGATGAGCTTCTCCTTGTCGGCGGTCTCTGCCGAGTCGGCGTCGAGGAGCCAGTCGGCGATGAGCTAGACAGCATGGACTTCGACGATGACCGAGCTAGGGGCTGACCTGGCTCCGGTACTGGTTCTGACAGGACTGGATCTGAGCCTGGTCACCGCTGGCGTTGCTAAGGCACGACTGCAGGTTCTTGCCGGCTTTGGAGTTGAGCAGAGATGCGCCGGCGGCGACCAGGGCAATGGCGATGATGATGCCGAGGACGCCGGTCACGATCCCGGCGAGGGCCATGCCCCGCCCCCCGGCTTCGCCACGCTTGGCCCGCTTGGAGGCGATGACACCGAGGATCACGGCCAGCAGGCCAAGGATGATGCCACCTACCACGGTGATGCTGGTGATCAGGCCCAGGATGCCGAGCACCAGAGCAGCTACGGCCATCCCCGACCCCCGGCGGGGCGCCACGGCCGGTGCGTAGGGATCGCCAGCGTTGTAGGGCTGGGCGCCGGGCGGCGGGCCGGCCTCCTGCGCCGGGTATGGCTGACCACCGGGGTATGGCTGATCACCGGGGTAGGGCTGGTTGCCCGGCGGGTTGGCCGGAGCGCCTGGTGATGGGTAGTGCTGGCCGGGGGGTTGCTGGTATCCACCGGCTGCGTCGGGGCGATCCCCGGGCTGGCGGTAGGGCGCCTCTCCGGGCTGGTTGCCGCCTTCGGGATAGTTCTCCGGTGCCATGGCTGTATCCCCTCCGTTGCGCAGTGCGTCGCGGCCGCCTGTTGGCTGACATGGGAGCCTTACCCCGTCCGGACCCGTCGCTACCGCTCGCCGTCGAGGGGGACGAGCGGTGCTCGAGCGTGGCGCCGCCGAGCGGCCGGGGAAAGGGGGAAATCGCTTGTCTCTCGTCGCCCACCGGGTCAGCCTGGTTGCCGAGGGCGAGCAAGGACGAACGAACGTGTTTGACGAACCGGATCTGCACATCATCTCGTTCCCGGACGTCGGCGAGGATCGGCGACAGGAGCAGGAGCGCCAACGCGCCGAGGGCCGGCGACGCTACGTGGATGATCTCGCGGGCGTGCTGGCCGGGCTCGGTGTGGCGCCCGGCGATGTTGAGCGGTGGGCCGAGACCCTCGTCGATCACCTCCTCGTCGCTCGACGCGACGGCGGCGAGCGCTGCTTGTGCTCGTGTCATCCCCGCCTGCCCGAGACCGACTTTCACGGTTACGGCTTCGCCTGCTCCTGTCGGCTGAGCCCCGAGGAGCGTCGAGCCAGCCTTGCCGCGTGGAGGACCGAGATGGATGCCTACCGGGAGTCCGCGGACGGGCGAGCCGAAGCGGCCGCCCGGCAGGCCGAGGAGGACGAACTCGTGGCCTGGTTGGTCGGCCATCCCCATGTCGTCGTCACCAGCCATGGCGGATGGGCGCCAGAGCAGTGGCGCGGCAGCGTCGAGGGCCATTCATTCTCCTTCCGGGAGCGACACGAACAGTGGCGAATCGAGCTCGATCTGGTCCCCTCCGGGCGGTTCTCGCAAGTCTGGCGCGGCGGTGATCTCGATGACGACCGTAACGTCGAGCTGAAGGAGCTCGACGAGGGCGACGTCATCGCTGAAGGCACCACTGGCGTCGCCGGATACGGCCAGAACCCCGTCGAGCGCATCGCCTTCATCGCCGGGGTCGTCGGCAATCATCTCCGAGGCCAGCGTTGCCAGGTCCACACCAGCGAACGCGACGCCTGGGAGCGCTGCGTGGGTCACCCGCTGGCGTGGTGTCCGGCCTGCGGAACCAAGCTGTAGGGGGGCCATCGGCGCCGCCGCCGTCCACCTACCGGTCAAGCAAGGTGGTCCCTTCGGCTGCGCTCATGGCGCGTGCGCCGGGTCGTCCGGAACGGAGCGCCTTTTGAACGAACGACGGGCTACAGCCCAGACGACCGGCGATGGCTCTCACGGAAAGGCCGAAGTCATCGTTGAGCCTCAGGATGGCCTGTTGCCGACGACGGGCGTGCACGTTCATCTCGAGGCGCGCCTGTTCGGCGCAGCGCCCCTCGGCCATGGCGATGGCGACGACGTCTTCTGCTACTTCGCTCATGGCGGCCCGGTCGTCCGTGGACC
>JALZAH010000120.1 GCA_030948425.1 Actinomycetota bacterium | reverse complement strand
GACGTCCTCAGCTACGAGCAGATGATGAACCACTACGCCCAGGTCATCGGAAGGCGCCGGGTGGTGCTCAAGGTCCCCGTCCTCACCCCCCGACTCTCCGCCCACTGGATCGGCCTGGTCACCGACCAGTCGGCCCCGGTTGCCCGCCAACTGGCCGAGGGACTATCGGTCGAGGTGGTCGTCACCGACGACCGGATCCGCTCGCTGGTGCCCTTCGAGCCCATGAGCTTCCATGAGGCTGTCCGCCGAGCCATCGCCACGGGGAACACCGACTCCCCGGGGGCGACCGGCCCTGCGGGGACGATGGGCGCTACCACGACCTGACTCCCTCGGTGGGCGGCTTGGTCCGGTTAGTCCGCACGAACGGGGCTCGGACGGTGACCAGGGTAAGGTCGACCGTCGGGGGGGGTTGACAACGGGGCGGACGACCGCCGAGTGTGACGGTTGGCCGGTCGTCAACGTAGGTTGTGGCGGACGGGCCAGCTCGCCGTCGTCCGATACTTGTTTGTATCCACCCATTTGAAGGTTGCGTCCCCACCGTCCATGCCCAAGCCTCTCGTCATCGTGGAGTCACCCGCCAAGGCTAAGACCATCGCCGGCTTCCTTGGCAGTGACTACGTCGTGGAGTCCTCGATCGGGCACATCCGCGACCTGCCCCGCAACGCCGCCGATGTGCCGGCCGCCTACAAGGGTGAGCCCTGGGCACGTCTGGGCGTCGATGTCGACAACGACTTCAAACCCCTCTACGTCGTCTCCCCCGAGAAGCGGGACCAGGTCCGCAAGCTGAAGGCCCTGCTCAAGGACGCCAGCGAGCTGTACCTGGCTACTGATGAGGACCGCGAAGGCGAATCGATTGCCTGGCATCTCCTCGAGGTCCTCGCTCCCCGGGTCCCGGTGAAGCGGATGGTCTTCCACGAGATCACCCGGCCGGCCATCGAGCGGGCGGTCGCCGAGTCCCGGGACCTGGACCGCCGTCTGGTCGATGCCCAGGAGACCCGCCGGATTCTTGACCGTCTCTACGGCTACGAGGTCAGCCCGGTCCTGTGGAAGAAGGTCATGCGGAACCTGTCGGCGGGCCGGGTGCAGTCGGTGGAGGTCCGCCTGCTGGTGGAGCGAGAACGGGCCCGTATGCGCTTCCGGATGGCCTCGTACTGGGACATCGCCGGGCGCTTTGTAGGTGGCCGGGCCAACGCGTCCGATGACGGTAGCGACCCTGTCGAGTTCGGAGCCACGCTGGTGTCGGTGGACGGCGAGCGTCTGGCCACCGGCAAGGACTTCGGCGAGGACGGCCGGCTGGTCAGGTCCGACGTCTTCCGCCTCGACGAGGACGCGGCCCGGGTCCTGGTGGCGCGCCTCGAGTCGTCGGCGTTCACCGTGCGGGCCGTGCAGCAGAGGCCGTGGAAGCGGTCGCCGGCGGCGCCGTTCATGACCTCGACCCTCCAGCAGGAGGCGGGCCGCAAGCTCCGCTTCCCCTCGGCGAGGACCATGCGGGTGGCCCAGAACCTCTACGAATCGGGCTTCATCACCTACATGAGGACCGACTCCACCACGCTGTCCGATCAGGCGCTGAGTGCCGCTCGAAGCCAGGCTGGCTCGCTCTACGGCTCGGCATACGTCCCGTCCCAACCGCGCCGCTACGATAAAAAGGTCAAGAACGCTCAGGAGGCCCATGAGGCCATCCGTCCGGCCGGCGAAGAGTTCCGCACCCCCGAGCAGACCGGTCTGACCGGCGACGCCCGTCGCCTCTACGAGCTGGTGTGGATGCGCACGGTGGCATCTCAGATGGCCGACGCCACCGGCCAGAGCGTCCAGGTACGTCTCGGTGCCGTCTCGGCACCTGACCAGGGGGACGCCACCGTGGATGCCGAGTTCGCCACCAGCGGACGGACCATCTCCTTCCCCGGGTTCCTGCGAGCCTACGTCGAGGGCTCCGACGATCCCGACGCCGAGCTTGGCGACCGGGAGACGCCGTTGCCGATCCTGGCGGTGGGCGCCACCGTCGGTGTCCGGACCCTCGACCCATCCGGTCACGAAACCCAGCCGCCCGCCCGATATACCGAGGCGTCCTTGGTCAAGGCCCTTGAGGAGCTGGGCGTGGGCCGGCCGTCGACCTATTCGGCGACCATCGACACCATCCAGAGCCGCGGCTACGTCTGGAAGAAGGGCCCGGCACTCGTCCCGTCGTGGACAGCCTTCGCCGTGACGGGACTCCTCGAGCAGTACTTCGGGAAGCTCGTCGACTACGGGTTCACCGCCTCCATGGAGGAGGATCTCGACGAAATCGCCCGGGGGGCGGAGGAGGCCGTGCCCTGGTTGAGTCGATTCTACTTCGGCACCGGTCAGGCGGCCGAAGGTGCCACCGCCGGCGGCAACGGCTCCAATGGCTCTGCTGACGGTCCCGGTACCGACGGCCCTGGTACCGACGGCCCCGGTACCGACGGCCCCGGAACCGACGGACTTTCGATCGACGGCGCTGGGCTCAAGCGACTGGTCGAGGTCCGGCTCGGTGAGATTGATGCCCGGGAGGTCAACTCCATCCCGATCGGCCTGTCCGAGAACGGCACTCCAGTCGTCGTTCGCGTCGGTCGTTATGGGCCGTACGTCCAGCGGGGTCAGGAGCGGACATCGGTCCCAGAGGACATCGCTCCTGACGAGTTGACCATGGAGCGGGCCATCGCCCTCCTCGAGGCCGGGTCCTCCGATCGGACCCTCGGCAAGGACCCCGAGAACGGACTCGATGTCATCGTCAAGGCCGGTCGCTTCGGGCCCTATGTCCAGGTGGGGGAGAGCGACGACGTGGAGGGCAAGCCGAAGACAGCGTCGCTGCTGTCATCGATGGACCCGGCGACGATCACCTTCGACGACGCCCTCAAGGTGCTCACCCTGCCCCGCACCGTCGGTGTCGAGCCCGCCTCCGGCGAGGCCATCGAGGCCCACAACGGCCGGTACGGCCCGTACTTGCGCAAAGGCAGTGACTCACGTTCGTTGGAGTCCGAGGAGCACCTGTTCTCCACCACCCTCGAGCAGGCCCTGGCCCTCTTTGCCCAGGCCAAGACCCGCCGGGGCCAGAGTTCCCAGTCCCCGCTGCGCGAGCTCGGCCCCGACCCGGCCACCTCCGGGATCATCCAGTTGAGGGATGGGCGGTTTGGGCCCTACGTCACCGACGGCGAGACCAACGCCTCGTTGCGCAAGGGTGATGTCGTCGACTCCCTGACCCCTGAACGGGCGGCCGAACTGCTCGCCGACCGCCGCGCTGCCGGTCCGTCCAAGAAACGGAGCGGGGCCCGCAAGGCGCCGGCCAAGAAGGCCGGGGCCAAGAAGGCCGGGCCCAAGAAGGCCGGGGCCAAGAAGACCGCCGCCAAGAGGACCGGGGTCAAGAAGACCGCCGCCAGGAAGACCGGCCCGCAGAAGGCCGGCCCGCAGAAGGCCGGCCCTCAGAAGGCTGGGACACAGAGAGCCGGGGCTCGAAAGACGGCGTCCCCGAAGGCCAGTGCTCAACGCAGCGGTGCGCCAGGGACCGGCCCCCAGGAGGCATCCACCACCAGGACGGCGTCCGAGAGCGCCGGCGACGAACCCTTCTGAGCCCTGGTGGGTTCGAAGGGTCGGTTCATCGTCCTCGAGGGGGGTGAAGGCAGCGGTAAGTCCACCCAGGCCGCACGCTTGGCCAGGGATCGTGGCGCACTGCTGACCCGCGAGCCGGGCGGGACTGCTGTCGGCGAACGCCTTCGCGCCGTGCTCCTCGACCCGGTCCTCCCTGAGGTCTCCGACCGGGCTGAGGCTCTGATGATGCTGGCCGCCCGAGCTCAGCACGTGGCCGAGGTCATCGCCCCGGCTCTCGACGCCGGGCGGGACGTCGTCTGCGACCGTTTCTCGGGTTCTACCTTCGCCTACCAGGGTTACGGGCGGGGTCTGGACCCCAACGCGCTCGCCCGGCTGTCGGCCTGGGCGGCAGACGGGGTCTTCCCCGACCGGGTCATCCTCTTGCAGGTCCCGGCCCCGGTCGCTACCGAACGGCTCCGGGGACGGGGGAGCACGGACCGCCTCGAGGGGGCGGGGGCGGCGTTCTTTGCCCGGGTGGCCGACGGGTTCAATGCCCTGGCGGCCGCCGACCCGGCGACGTGGCGGGTGGTTGACGGTGTCGGAAATGCTGACGATGTGGCTCGACGGGTGGCGGGTGCGGCCGGGGTGTGAATCGTTGCAAGTTCGGGTGCCCGCTTCGCTGAGCCATCTGGGGAACTTGGGGGCGGGATTCCCCCTATAGGTGGAATGGCGCCCCCAAGTTTTTCGTCCGCACTGACGCACCATGGGAATACCCTGAAAGGGTGTGAAAGAGCGTGTGCATCAGGCCTTGCGAGCTCAGGAAGGCGTCATCAGCAGAAGGCAGGCGCTTCTCGCCGGCTTGACCTCGCGCCAGATCGACCGCATGGTCAGCGCCGGGGACTGGCAGCGGTTGCACAACGGTGTCTACCGGGTCGCCGGCGCCCCGGTGACGGCCCATGGGCGGTTGTTGGCCGCCTGTCTGGCCCGTCCCGGCGCCGTTGCCTCCCACGAGTCGGCGGCCTGGTTGTGGGATCTGGTCCCCGGCCCGCCCCCGGTGCCGACCCTCAGTGTGCTGCGCTCGGCCGGGCATCTCCGCGCCGGTGTCGTGGTCCGCCAGGTCGCGGACCTGTCCCAGGCCCGAATCGTCACCTGGAGACAGATTCCCTGCACCAACCCACTGCGCACGTTGGTGGACCTGGCCGGGGTGACCTCGCCGCGCCTCCTCGACGATGCCATCGACCGGGCACTGGCAACCAGGCTGGTCACCGTCGACGGGCTGGTCGCCGAGGTTGGCAGGCTCGCCCGACAGGGGCGGCGAGGCGTGGGAGGCCTACGGCGCGCACTGGAGCGTCGCGGCCTCATCGGCGGACCCCACCCCAGCGTGCTCGAGAGTCGCCTGCTGCGCCTACTGGCCCAAGGCGGGATCCCGGTGGCCGGCGTCGAGGTCAAGGTCGATGGCGCAGATGGCCGCTATCGCCTCGATGTGGTCCTGTGCCCGGGGGTGGCCCTGGAGGTCGACGGTTACTGCTACCACGCTGGTCCGAGCGTCATGGCCCGCGACCTTCACCGCCACAACGATCTCGGTCTCCAGGGTTGGGTGGTGCTGCGATTCACGTGGGTGGACGTCGTCGGCGACGGTGAGCGGCTTGTGGCCCAGGTGCGCCAGGCGCTGCAGCGGTTTGCTTAGCCGGCGCGGCACGGGAGGTCGACCTTGGGCCACCATGGCACGGTGCCGACCGTTGCTCCTGAGCTGTATGCCGACGTCCCCACCCAACCCGCCGCGTTGGCCGCTCTGACCGCCGCCGCACGCCGCCCGGTACACGCCTATCTGTTCGTCGGCCCATCCGGCACCGGTAAGCGGGCTGCGGCCCTCAGCTTTGCCGCCGCCCTCCTCGGAGGGTCGAGCGACGAAGCCGTCCGCCGGCGGGTGCTGTCGGGCGTCCACCCCGACCTGGTCCTGGTCGAGGCGGACGGGGCGGCGATCACCATCGACAGCGCCCGGCAGGTGGGCCGCCTGGCCGCCCGCAGCCCCGTCGAGGGCGATCGCAAGGTGCTGGTCCTCACTGACTTTCATCTGGTGCGCGACGCTGGCCCGGCCCTGCTCAAGACCATCGAGGAGCCTCCGGCGTCGGCCATCTTCATCATCCTGGCCGAGTATCTGCCGCCGGAGCTGGTAACCATCGCCAGTCGCTGCGTCCGGGTCGACTTCCTCCCGTTGAGCGAGGAGGAGGTGGGCAACATCCTCGTCCGTTCCGGTATTGATTCGGCCAGGGCATCTGAGCTGGCGGCGGCGTCAGGCGGAAGGCTGGACCGGGCCCGGCTGTTGGCCTCGGACCCGGATTTCGCGCGGCGGCGCCAGGTGTGGCTCGGGGTCCCCGCCCGCTTGGATGGCAGCGGGGCGACGGTGGCGGCGTTGGTCGACGAGTTGGCCGCCCTCCTCGAGGGAGCGGTAGCGGCCATTCGCGACCGGCAGGCCGACGAAGTGGCCAACCTCGAGGCCCGCAACAACCGGGCCATGGAGGTCGACGGCCGAGTCGGTAGAGCCGGGAGATCCGGACTGAAGGTCGGCGCCCGGGACCTCGAGGAACGCCACAAGCGTGAGCTGCGACGTCTGCGCACCGACGAGTTGCGCTCCGGCCTCGGGACCCTGGTCGGAGCCTACCGTGACCGGCTGGGGAGCAACAAGGCGCGAGTCGTGGCCGACGCTCTGGCTTCCGTCGATCTCATCCAGGCCGTGGCGGTGGACCTGGCGTTCAATCCCGGCGAGACCCTCATGCTCCAATCTCTGCTTGCCCGCTTGGGGCGCCTGGGAACCTGACCTCGTCGAACGTCACCCTGCTCCACCACGCCCGATGCCCCCGGGGGACAGGGTGTGATCATTGACCGCAACGGCTGAGCCGCAGCCGCCAAGGCCCGGGCGATCTCGGCGCCGAGCCTTCGACCGGCGCCGGTGATCACGATCACTGACCTGCGGCGGACCAGCCTCCGTCCGAGGCGATGACCTGGCCGGTGACCCAGTCGGCCAGCTCGGAGGGCATGGCCCCGTGGCACTGGCCCGAGGTGAACAGCACGACCCGACCGCCGGGCCGGCTGTCGTGATGGGCGGCGAACGCCTTGACCAGGAGCAAGGTGGCTCGGGTGTTGACCGCATAGGTGAGGTCGATCTCCTCCGCGGTCAGGTCTTCGAGAGCCTGACCGCTGCCCCGAGCATGGTTGGCGACAACGACATCGAGATGACCGAATGCGTTTCGGGCGGCGTCGATGAGCTGGGCAGGGGCATCAGCGTCGGCGAGGTCTGCGAAGACGGGCTCGACCTGGCCACCTTGGCGGCGGAGCTCGCTGACCAGAGCCTCTGTGCCCCCCTCGTCGGAGCCCCATGGCTGCTCTGCGTCGTGCGGAGGCCAGGCATGCACCAGTACGGAGGCGCCGTCGGTTGCCAGGCGACGAGCTATGCCTGCGCCAATGGCGATCCTTCTGCTGGCCCCCGTCACCAGAGCCACCCGACCCTTCAGCGGCATGACAGTCGCCAAGAATACCTCCAAATCATCAGCCGTAACGGCGCTCTGCCATGCCGGGGCGGCGCCCATCCAGCCTTGTCTCGTGCACGTCGAGGGGCACCCCGTGTGAAGAGGTGATGGGTCAATGCGCCTTCGGACCGGCGCCTTGAGACGGTTGCTCGGGTCCCGCTCCGCTGTACATCAGCGATCCCGGGGTGGTGAGCACCTCGCCAGTCTCCAACCACGTCTTCAGGCCCGACAGGATCATCGGCCAGCCCCCATACAGCTGCTCGTTCGCACCCTCGCGAAGCTGGTCATGGGTCACGGTCAGGCGGCACGAATCGCCCACCGGTTCGATCTCCCAGGTCACCCGGGAGGGACCTTCGCTCTTGACATCCTCACCCCACAGAGCGACAAACGTTCCCACCAGCCGTCTCGGCGGGTCGACCTCGATGTTCTCGCCCTCACCGAGAATCCCCGCATAGGGGTGGCTCATCTCGACCCGGGAGCCGGGCGTCCAGTCCGACGTGATCCGATTCCCAAATTGGAACTTGCCTCGAATGTCGCTGTCGGTGATCGCCTCCCACAGTCGCTCCGGCGTCGTGCGAATGTAGATCTCGTAAACCTTTTCCATGCGACTCTCCAGTCTGGTCTTCAGATCGCTGAGCCCAGCGACCCAAGGTTCGGCGTACTTGCTCACCCACCGGTCGTGGACGAGCCGGATAGGAACCGGGTTCAAGAAATGCAGCTTCTCCCGACCGCGTCGTTTGGTGACGATGAGGTCGGCCTCCTCCAGCTGTTTGAGGTGCTTCATCACCCCGAACCTGGTCATTGGAAGCAGAGCATCAAGGGCGCTCAGCGTCTGGCCATCCTCACGAAAGAGCTCATCGAGCAACCTCCGCCGAGTCGGGTCGGCGAGAGCCTTGAACACAGCATCCACGTGGCAAATATAGGTGACTATTTAGTCACCTGTCAAGGGACAGTCGCCTCGGTGGCGGACCCCCTTCAAGGACGAACGGCGAGGAGTACGCGCTGGTCAGCGTCAAGGCACCCGGCTGGTCTCCGATGAGCTCAATTCTCTCCCCGGCCGGTCGCCGAGCAGCTCCGATCAGATCGACCGCAGGCAGTGGCGCTTCCCCGATGTGCCGCCCGCTTGCGGATGGTTCCCTGGGACGGCCTGTTGCCGGTTCCTACCAAGAGACGGAGCCGAGATCGGCATTCGCCAGCAATTCTCGGGTGGGCATGATGGTTCCGGCAATGGTGCCGGTCCACAGTCGGATCGGCCCGTGGCCACGCAGATAGAGCACGTGGTGCCCTGAGGGGCTGAAGCCGACAACGAGCCCTCGGTCCGGTACCGTCAGGGTGGCGTCGGCGGTTGCGGTGCTGCGGCCCAGGGTGAACTGCCTGACGCTCCCGACCGAGCCGATGAGCAACGTGTTGGCTGTCGACCCGGCCCCGGCGGAAGTGATGGACAGAGGCCGGGTTGTAGGGAGGACGACCAGGTGGGCGGAGGGCGTGGCCGAGGCGTCGATGAAGCTGGCACCGGACCCGATGAGCGGACCCAGCTCGATTCGCCGGATGGTGTGGCGAACGACGTCTTCGATGGCGACGGTGTGGCCGTCCCCGGTTGCGTAGGCCAGCGAGGAGCCGTCCGGACTGATGGCGGGATCCTCGCGTTCGCCAACCACCATCCGACCGAGTGCTGTGGTTCCGCTTACCTGACCCGGATCGGTCAGCGAAACACCTGCTCTGCGCCTTGTCAGAGGGGATGCGAGGTAAAAAGCACGCGTGCTACCGGAAGGAATTTGGCGGAGCGGCGTCGGAGGAGGCGTGCGTCAGACGACGATAGGGTTGTGACGGCCGTCCCCGATCGACCCGACGTCACCCTGCTGGCGCTGTATGACCGGGCGCTGCCCCAGGTCTACGGCTATCTGATGATGCGTTGTGGCGACCGGGGGGTGGCCGAGGATCTGACCTCCGAGACGTTCCTGGCGGTGGCGGCGGGACGCCAGGACGCGCCGGTGACCATCGGGTGGCTGATTGGGGTGGCCCGACACAAGCTGGTGGACCACTGGCGTTGGCAAACCCGCCAGGAGCGTCTGCTCCAAGCTGTCGAGGGGTCATCGATCGAGGCCGACGATCCCTGGGATGTGCAGTTGGAGCGCTGGCGGGCTCACGAGGTGCTCAGCCGACTCTCTCCTCAACATCGTGCTGCGTTGACTCTGCGCTACCTCGACGGCCTCAGCGTCCCCGAGGCCGCCACTGTCCTCGACCGCAGCGTGGGCGCCACCGAGGCCCTGCTCGTGCGCGCCCGGCGGGAGTTCCGCCACGTCTACCACGGGAACAGTGATGCCTGACCCTCAGATCGATCCGCTCGACACCCTGCGCGCCCCCATCATCCCCATGGCGCCCGACGCGGCGTTCGCCGCCAACCTGCGTGACCGCCTCGAGCGAGCCGTCCTCGCCTCTGACCAAAAGGAGCCTTCTATGTCCACCGAGTTGACCAGTCGTCCCCGCAACGGTGCCCACCACGGCGACGTGTCGTACATCACCCTGGGTTTGGCCGACCTCGCTCGGGGCCGGGCCTTCTATGGCGCCGTCCTCGGTTGGCACTTCAGTGCGGGCAGCAGCGAGCACGGAGCGCAGGTCGACGACATCGTCCCCATGATCGGCCTGTGGGACGGTGAGCAGCCGACCGGCGGCCGGGTGCACGGCGCCGTGCTCGGTTTCCGAGTCGACGACATAGCAGCGGCAGTCGTCGCTGTCCGAGCGCACGGCGGCACCGTCACCGACCCCCACCGTGAGCCGTACGCGATGGCCGCCGAGGGCCACGACGACCAAGGCGTCCTGTTCTATCTGCACGAGATGGCTTCTGTCGCAAGGGACTCTGTGCCCGACGACGGAGAAATTCACAACGGAGCCGTCGAGGGCGACGTGTCGTATCTGACCATGGTGGTTTCTGATGTCGACGCTGCCCAGGCGTTCTACGGCGGCGTGTTTGCCTGGACGTTCAGCGTCGGACGTGCCGGCGGCGCCCAAGTCACCGGCGTCGCCCCACAGATGGGCATGACCACCCAGCCCGAAGCCGGACCGGCGACACCCGGGGTGACTCTGTGCTACCGAGTGGACAACATCGCCGAGGCCGTCGGACGGGTACGGGACGCAGGCGGCCAGGCCCGTGAGCCGACACAGCGCCCCTACGGCCTGGAGTCGCTGTGCGCTGACGACCAAGGCACCCCATTCTACCTGCACCAGTTCTGAACGAAGGCGAAGCGCAATCGGCCAGCTTCAACAGGAGGTCGGCTCGAAGCCGGCAACGTGCCCACCACGACAGCAACGCCGCCTACCCCACCAGGTTACGGCCACGCCAACTGGCACCGTCACCACCAGGCCAACGGCGGTGCTGCTCGACCGGAGTCCGAGCCGGACCTGAACCAGGCGACTGACCGCTGACGGTACGCCAGCTCCATTTCCGCCCGCTCTGCGGTGGTGACCATGTAAACCTCGACCGATGGCAGCGGCCTTTGGGGGCTGCGGTGGGACGTTGTACCCCCGTCAGCTTACACATCGATGAGGAAGGCTAAAGGCTCACGAGTCGCCGGTCCTGTTTGCGTCCGTGAACGGCGGGTGGATGGCTTGTTGGTCGGTCTCCGCCATTTTCGGCCGTAGCATCCTGAGGTTCCGGCTGCTGTCAGAGCAGCGGCGGCAACGCTGTCTATTCGGCCGTCCTCGCCCCGCGCATCAAACACCGATTGCACCTGGACAGCGGCGCGTTCATGGCCCAGTCGCAATCGCTCAGCTCGCCCGCCCGGCGCTTCTTGCCCCGGTTCGTGACCGCACGCTGAAGGTCACCGAAGACGACGCCACGATGTCGATTACGACTGGAACACTCCGGCTACTCTTCGATGATTGGCGGCCAAGGGTGGAGATGGACAACGGTGGGACACCTCTCGGGTATCGCAGACTTGGCTGGCGCCGTCGACCCAGGCGATGACACCCTTGCAACGCCTTTCCGGTCGGGTCGGCGGCTGAGGAGCTTCGGGCGCGGCCCGTGGCCCTGGATCATCGGCGTGCTGGCGGTGCAGGCCATCGTCCTTCTGGTCGCCAGCGTGGCGGAGTACCGCTCCGGCGAGGCGTCGGCGGACTTCGCCCACTTCAACCAAGCCTGGTACTTGATCGCTCACGGCCACCTCAACCCGCACAGCACCTTCTACGCCTCCGGTTTCGTCAACCAGCACGGCGAGCTCATCATGTGGCTGATAGCGCCGCTGTACTGGCTCAACCGCAACCAAGGGCTGACGCTGCTTGTGATCCAGGCGCTCGCCATCGTGGCCAGCATCGGCACAGCGGCTAGCTGGTTGCTTGCGGTTGCCCGGCGCCATCACCTTCCTTCCCCGTTCACAAGCCTGTCCGTCGGGGTTCTTCTCTGTCTGTGCGCTCTCAACCCTTGGATCTACACGGTCGTCTACGAGGACTTCCATTTTGAGGTGCTCGCCGTGTTCTTCGCCCTCGCCGCCGGTCGAGACCTCTATACGGGCCACCGCAGGCGCGCTGCGTTGTGGGTGTTACTCGGCCTCATGACCGGCGACGTAGCCGCCAGCTACATCGCGGCCGTCGGTGTCGGGCTGTTGGTTACGACCAAGGGGTCTCGCCGTGACGGAGCGGTCATGGCGGTCACCGGGGTGGTGTGGTTCGCCTTGCTGATCGGGTTCGGTGCCAACGTCGGCTCGCCTGTCTCCGGGTATCACTATCTGGCCGTGAGATCCAACTCGTCGACCGGGTTCGGTGGGGCCATCGCCATCGTCGAGGGCATTGTGGTCCACCCCCGACGGCCGATTCACCAGTTGAACATGGTGAGCAACGCTGTGTGGGAGAATCTTGCTCCCGCCGGGACAGTAGGCCTCGTCGACCCGCTGATGATCCTTCCGGTCCTGACCGTTCTGCTGGCTAACGCGCTAAATTCGGCCGGGTTCATCAACGTCCGCTTCCAGAACTTCGCCCTGTTCGTGTTCTGCAGTCTCGGCACGGCGCTGATATGCGTCCGCTTGGCCGGCCACCGTGGATGGCGAAGGGCGGTGACCGTGATCGTTGTCGTCAGCACGGTACTCACCGCAGTGGCCTTCGATATCCCAAGACTGCGGTCGATCCCTGAGATCACGTTTCGAGTCTCGCCGACAGTCAGTCGTCAGCTCGCAGCGGTAAGGGCCCTGATTCCGGAGTCGGCGGAGGTCGTGTCGTCGTTCGGTGTCGTCGGGCGCCTCTCGGGCCGCCCCTACGCGTATGCCATCCTTCACGCCAACTTCGTTGTTCCCGTTCAGGCCCGAGAAATCATCTTCGTCTTTGCTCCTACTGCCGGCAACGTTGCCGTACCCCCAGCCGTGACCTCTGCCGCAAACCGCTTCGTCGCCGCGAATCTCAAAAGCAAAGAAATCTACGCCGGCGCGGACATAACCGCATACGTATGGTACCCCAGCAAGGCTGGGGGGACAGTTGTTCTTCCGTAAGTGCTATCGCCGGCCGAGCTGGTCGAACTTCCAGATCACCGGGTGTCGCCTTCGCACAGCGCCTTGAGACAGGCGGTGAGACTGGTTCCGTCGTCTTTGCGCCCCGAGGCGTGGTCCTCGCAGAGCTGGGCGG